>JAIEQN010001062.1 GCA_019747685.1 Gemmataceae bacterium | reverse complement strand
TTCTCGACCGGCCGGTCGCCGGCCAGGGTCGTCTTGGTGGTGGCGAACACCTTCGGGGTTTGCTTGGGCTGGGCCTGGTTCGGCCAGGCCCTCCGCATGTCCTGGTAGCGTTCGTCGGTCAGCTTGCCGACCCGGTCGAGGTACCCGTCCCAGGACAGCGGGGTGTCCGAGCGGTTGGCCCGGATCAGGGCGGCGGTGAAGTGCCCGATCCGGTCCCCGCCGGCCGGGTCCCAGTACCACGCCAGCTCGGGCTTCGTGCAGGCGTTCACGTCCACCACCCCGCGGTAGTCGCGGAGCAGGTGGTCCATGAGCGGGCTGCCGGCCAGCGCGGCGGCCGCCGGCGGGCCGTCCTTCTTGGGCGGCGGCTGGGCCGGCGGCAACTGCTGCCCGCAGGAGTCGCTCATCAGGACGACCAGGGCCGGGTTCGGGGCCCGGAGGGCGGCCAGCAGGTCATACCGGGTCAGCCGGGCGTTGCCCTGCTCGAACCGGTGCCCCTGGGACGCGTCGTCCGCCGGCCACCCGTCCGCCGCGTGGGCCCCGTGGGCGAGGACGAAGCAGACGAGGGCGTCGTCCTTCCCGACCCGGAGGTCCCGGACCGCCGCCTCGACGTCGTCCCGGTCGAAGGCCGTCCGCAGGGCCGTCGCCCCCGGCTCGGGCCGGCCGCCGGGCCGGCGGGGGAGGACCGCGTCCCCGGACGTGGTCAGGACGGCGGCGTCGGCCGGCTGGAGCCCGGGGGCGGTGGCGGCCATCCCGACGAGCAGGGCGGCCGACCGGCGGAACCCCTTGCCCAGGACCTGGTCGTCGTCGTCGGCCAGGACGAGGAGCTTGACCTTGTCGTTCCGCCGGGGCGGGCGGGCGGCCGCCGGGTCGACCCGGACCGGGGCCGGGTACGCGACCCCGGAGCCGACCCGCCCGGTGTTCTTGTCCCGCACCCGGAGGACCGCGGCCCCGGCCGTCCGCCCGGCCCGGTCGACCGCCGCCCGGCACTCCGCGGCCGTACTCACCGGGGCCCCGTCCACCCCGACGATCACGTCCCCCGGCTCCAGCCGGCCGGCGGTCGTCTGGACCAGGGTCAGCTCGCCCTTGCGGATCTCCTGCCAGCCGTACCGCTTCACCTTGGCGGCCGGGCCGTCCGGGTCGACCCGGGTGACCACGACCCGCCCGAACACGCCGGCGAAGTCGGCCAGCAGGCGGTACGCCGGCTGCCGGCCGGGGTCGAGCGGGGCCCTTTCCGGCGGGGCCTTCGGGTCGGCCGGCGGCGCGAGGCCCGGGATCCCCTTGACCCCCGGTTCGATCCGGTCCGGGGCCGGGTGCACGACCCACGACGCGGCCGCCCCGGTGTTCCGGTCGCGGACCCGGACGACGGCCGCACCGCACCGCTGCCCGGCCCGGTTGACCGCCCGGGCGAGGTCGGCGGTGGACCGGACCGTTTCCCCGTCGACGGCCTCGATCACGTCCCCCTCTTGTATCGTCGCGAACTCGGTGAGCACGAGCTCGAGCCAGCCGCCGGCGGCCGGCCGCCAGCCGAACTTGTTCATCTGGGTGGCCGGCCCGTCCGGCTCGACCCCGGTGACCACGACCCCGCCGTCGACCCGCTCGACCTTGACCCGGAGCCGGTAGCTCGCCGACGGGGATGGGTCGTCGACGACCGGGCGGTCGTCCTCGTCCTTGTACTCCTTCTTCGGGTTATCCGGCTGGGCCGAGACCCGGCCGCCGACGAGGACCAGCACCACCACGGCCAGTCGGGCGGGCGTCATCGCGATTCCTCGGTCAGGCGGCGGAGGGGCCGACGGTCCGGTCGCCCGGATGGCCGGATTGTGAGGGGTACGACCGGAAGTGTCAAGTGTCGGCCGGCGGGGCGGCCGACCGACGGGGCGACCCGATCAGGCCGCCCGGCGCGGGTGGGTCGGGCGGCGGCCTCGCCTCCGGGGCGTCTACTTCTTTCCCGGCGCCGGCGGGGCGGGCGGCTTGGCCGGACCCGGCGTCGCCGGAGCGGGGGCCGGGTCGGTCTTCTTGATGTTGATGTTATACTGCTTGATCAGCTCCCGGAACTCGGCCGGGAACTGCTCCCCGCCGGCCTGCCGGACCGAGTCCCGCTCCCGCTTCCGCAGGTGGATGAACCCGCCGTCCCCGCCCTTCATCGCCCCGGACGAGGCCGCGTTCTTCAGCTTCTCCCCGCCGTTCTGGTCGGCCTGCGACACGCCCTCGTTCTGGGACTGGTCGCTCTGCCCCTGCTGGTCGCCCGGCTTCTGACCGGGCTGCTGCCCCTTGCCCGGCTGCTGGCCCTGGCCGGGCTGCTGGCCCTGGCCCGGCATCGGCTGGCCCATGCCCGGCTGGCCCTGGCCCATCCCGGCCGCCTTCAGGGCCTCCATCGCCTGCCCGAGGGCGTCGGCCGCCTGCTCCTGGTTCTGCCCGGCCTGCCCCGGCTGGCCCTGGCCCAACTGCTCGCCGGCCTGCTTCAGGGCCTCGCCGGCCTGGTCGAGCTGCGGCTGCACCGCCATCGGGGCGTTGGCCTGGGCCTGGGCCAGGGCCGCCTTCGCCGCGTCGGTCGCCTGCTGCGACTGCTGCAACGCCTTGGTGGCGTCGAGCAGTTTCTTCTGGTCCTGGGCGAGCTGGCCCGGGGCCTTTTGGCCGTCGGCCGGCTTGGCGTCGGGCTGGTTCTTGGCCGCCTCGTTCAGAGCGTCGAGGGCCTTCTGCTGCTGCTGCACCGCGGCCGGCAGGTCGCCCTTGTCGAGCGCCTGGGCGGCCTCGCCGGCGGCCTTCGCGGCGTCGTCCTGCTTGGCCGCGTCCGACTCCTTGGCCACCTGCCGTTGGAGTTCGTTGAGCGTCGGCTGGCCGTTCATCGGCTTCTGCGGCTGGCCCTCCGGCTTCGGCTGGTTCAGGGCCTTCGCGGCCTCGTTCGCCTTGTCCGCCGCCTTCATCGCCTGTTGGGCGGCCTTGGCCAGTTGCTGCTGGGTGTTGGCCGGGTCGGCGGCGTCCGGCTTGAGGGCCTGCTGGTCGGCGGCCTCCTGGCCACGCTTGTCGGCGAGCTGCTGGTCCACGGCCTTGCCGGCCTCGTCCAGCTTCTTCGCGGCCTCGGCCGCCTTCTCGGCCCCCTTCTGGGCGTCGTTCTTGGCCAGGTCCTGCTTGGCGCCCTCCTGCTTCTCGCCGGCCTCGGCCGCCTTCTGGGCCGCCTCCGGGGCCGCGTCCTTCAGGTCCTTGGCCAGGTCGGCGGTCGGCTTCTGGAGGTCGTTCTGCTTGTCGGCCAGCCCCTTCGTGTCCGGCTGCTTCGGTTCCTTGCCCGGGTCCTTCGGGTCGGGCTTGGCATCATTCGCGGCCTTCTGGGCGTCGTCGGCGACGGTCTTTTCGGCCTTGGCCAGCTCGTCGAGCTTCTTCTTGGCCTCCTCGAGTTTGGCGATGTCGTCCCGCCGCTTCTCAATAGCCGCGGCCTGCTGGTCGAGCGCCTTCTTGGCGTCCTCCAATGCCTTGACGGCGTCCTTCTGGTCGGGCTTGGCGGCGTCCGGGTTCTTGGCGGCCAGGTCCTGGTCGGCCTTCTTCATCGCCTCGGCGGCCTTGGCCAACGCCTCCTTCGCCGCGTCGTTCGGCGGGGCCGGGGCGTTGCGGAGGTCGTCCGTCTTCTTGCCCACGTCCTGCTGGGCCTTGGCCGCGTCCGGCAGCTTGGCGTCGTCCTTCGCGGCCTCGTCGGTCTTGGCCGCCGCGTCCTTCTGGTCCTGGATCAGCTTGTCGATCTGTTCGGCCGTCTGCTTGACCGCGGCCAGGGGGTCGTTCCTGGCCAGTTCCGCCGCGGCGATCCGCTTGTCCAGCTCGTCCCGGGCCGCCTTGAGGGCGTCGAGGGCCTTCTCCTGCGGGTCGCGGGCGGTGTTCAGGTCGCCGGCCCGGAGCCGGTCCTCGGCCTTCCACTGCTGGTTCTCGGCCGGCTTCAGCCCGTCGGCGACCTCGGGGGCGACCGGTTCGGTCACCTTGCGGGCGTCCCGGGTGGCGAACTCGGCCCGGGTCTGGGCGTTCGCCAGCTCCTGCCCCTTGGCGACCTTCGCCTCCGGCGGCTCCCGCCGACCGCGCCGGTCCTCGTCGTCCGGCTGCTCGGGTCGGCGGGCGGTGTCCTGGTTCACCTTCTCCTGGGCCTTGGCCGCGGCGTCGACCTTGGCCCGGGCCGCCTTGAGGGCGGCGAGCTGGTCGCCGGGCGGGGTCCGCAGGGCAGCCGCCAAGTCCTTCAGCTCCTTGGCGTGCCGCCGCTGCCGCTCGGCGGCGTCGTCGAACTCGCCCCGGCCGACGGCCCTGGCCGTGGTCGGCATGTCGGCCGTCAGCCGGTCCGACTTGGCCTTCAGGTCGGCCTTCTCGGCCCGGGCCTTCTGCTCGGGGGTGAGCGACGGCAGGATCGCCTCGACCTGCTTGAGCACCGCCCCGACCTCGGCCGCCAGGGCCGACTGCTTGTCGGCCAGGTCCTCCTTGGCCTCGGTCAGCCCGCGGTTGCGGCCGGCCCGGCGGGCGGCGTTGGCCAGCGTCTCGCCGTTCACGGTCAGTTGGTCGTCGGCCGCCCGGTCGAGCCGGGCGGCGGCCTCGTCCAGGTTCTTCACCACGTCCAGCTTGACCAGCAGCCCCCGCAGCCGGTTGACCACCCGCCGGTGGTCCTGGTAGGCCTGCACCTGCTCCCGGTCGGCGGTCGCCGGGTCGGGGGCGGCGGCAGCCGCGTCGAGGTGCTGGAGGACGGCCGCGATCTCCTCCTCGGTCAACCCCTTCAGCCCGCCGGCCACCTCGTCGAGCATCTTCTGCTCGGCGTTGGGCGAGAGCCGCTGGTAGGCCATCGCGTCGAGGGTCGAGGCGGTCCGCCGGGCGGCGTCGGCGACCCGACCCTGGACCTTCTCCTGGGCCTTCTTCTGGTTGGTCGGGTTCGGGTCGTTCGGGCCGGCGGCGACGGACAGGCCGGCGAACAGGGCCAGGGCGGCGAGGCGGAAGGGTCGTCCGACGAGCATGACAGCCTCCTGGAGGCCGGGGGACCGTGGGGAGACGGCCCGGCGGGCATGGCCCATTCTTCGATCACAACCGGCGAGACGCAACCGCAAACCGGCACGGCGTTACACGGGATTACGGGGTGACAGCGGTGTGCTCTTCCGATCGGCCGGGAGCGTGAGCGACCGGAGCAGCTCCCGCCGGTCGCTCACGCTCCCGGCTCGCCAGCACCGGCTCGCCGACCGGGGGGTGGGGTCCTAGTTCGACTTCCCCGGCTGGAAGATGTTCCGCTGGTCCTCGGCCAGGTCCCGAATCTTGTCCTGGAGCTTCTTGTTCTTCTCGTCCCGCTGGCGGATCAGGGCGTAGGCCTCCTCTTCCGTCACGATCGTCTTCCGCCGGGCCTCCCGGGTGTACCCGGCCGGCCGGACCGGCACCGCCGCCCTGTCCGGCAGCTTCCGCCCTTCCAGGTAAGTCGAGTACTTGTCGAACACCTCGACGTAGATTTCGACCGTGTCGCCGACCCCGAGCCGGGCGTTCGTCCCGTCCGAGAGCGGCTTCCGCAGCCCGGCCGTCTGGAAGTTGTACCGCCCGCCGGCCTCCGACTCGCCCGGCTCGGCCGCCGGGTTGGGGGACGGAAAAGGGTAGAACTCGACCTGGGCCTTCCCCCGGTCCAGCCGCCCTAGCCCGGCGAACGATTTCTCGAACAAGCCCAACTCCGGGACGAACCGCCCGACCTTACTGGTGTCCGCCGTCACCCGGGTCAGCGGCAGACGGGTGTAGACCCGGCCGTGGGGGTCATCCCGCGGGTGAACGTTCTCGCTCTGCTCGCCCTTCGGGATGACCCGGTACGCCAGGTTCACCCGGCCGACGCCGAGTTCCGACTTGGCGGTGTAAATGACTTGCACTGGCCCGGTTTCCCCTTCACCGGGCACCCCGGTCGGCCGCCACGCCACCGGGAACTCCCACTCGTACAGCTCGGGTGGCCCCTGGCCATCGAACGCCGTCGGATCGGGGTTGCGGTTCGACTCCCGCCCGAAGGCCACCTCCGGCGGCTTGTCCGGGAGCATCTGCACCCCCCGCCGGGCCGGGGCCGGGCCGACGAACCCGCGGGCGTCGGTCAGCTCGATCCGGTAGCCGACCGTCCGGGGCGTGGTGGCGAAGGTCCACTCGGCCGATCGGCGGTCGGCCGCCAACTCGGCCGGTTGGAGCCGCTCGCGGTCCACCTCGTTGTTGCCGTCGCCCCGCTCGACCACGACCAGGGTGGCCGTGGCCACCGGCTTGTTGAACCCGGCCTCGACCCGGATGCCCGACAGGGGCAGGGCACCCACCACCTCGCCCCGCGGCTGGAACCGCTCGTAGGGGACGGTGACGGGCTTCCCGTCCACCTCGGCCGACCGGCCGCCCAGGTACGGCGGCAGGAGCTGCCAGGCGTCGAGCTGGTTGACCTGCGGGGGCGGCTCGAACTCGACCCGGCCGGGGGTGCGGGTCCGGCCGTCGGCCAGCCGGGCGTTGAAGGTGAACGGCACCGACGCCGGCGGCAGGGCGGCGGTGAACGTCGCCGACCCGTCCCCGTCCTCCTTCTCGAAGGCCAGGGCGTAGTCATCGGCCGGCTGGTCGTCGGGGGTGACGCGGGCCGTCCCGGTCATCGTCTCCCGCCACTTCCCCGTCACCCGATACCGCAGGACGACCTCGGCCCCGGCCGGCCAGACCTCCGGCGTCAGGTTCTCCAGTTGCACCGACCGGGGGATCGGTACGTCGATCAGGGCCTGCCGCTTGACCAGGGCCGACGCCAGTTCCGGCCGGACGGCGAACAACCCGCCCCAGACGACCCCGACCGGTACCAGCAGCAAGGCGGCCCAACCGGCCGGGCGGTAGTCGATGAGGGAGGTGAGCCGGTGCCCGGCGGCCAGCTCGCCGGCCTCGCGGGTCACTTCCGCGATCAGCGCCCGGGACATCCCCTCGGTCCTGGCCCCGGGGCGGTTCAGTTGCAGGGCGGTGACGAGCCGGTGGCCGAACACCGGGATGGCCTGCTCGGCGTGGTATGCCAGGTCCTCGACCGGCGGCGTGCGGACCCACGGCCGGGCCAGGAACAGGTACGCCAGCCCGCCGGCCAACAGCACCTGCCCGCCGGTCATTGCTAACCGGAGGGCCAGCGGCACGTCGGCCGACCGGTCGTACAGCCAGTCGGCGAAGCAGGCCACGCCCAGGACGAGGGCGACGGCGGCGACCAGCCGCGACCCGCCCCAGGCGAGCCGGACCAGCCGTTCCCGGAGCCGCCACCGCAGGAGCTGTCGGAGCAGGTGGTTCATGGTAGGTAAAAGGCAATGGCCCGCAGATGACGCAGACTCCGACGCAGACAAAATCAGATCGAATAATCTTGATTTGATCCGGCTTCATCCGCGCCGGAGTCTGCGTCATCTGCGGGCCATTCTTCCTCCTAGCTCAACCCGTTGAACTTCCGGAAGACCCACTCGACCGTCAGCAGCCCCACCAGCACGATCATCGCCCACCGGTTCCACAACACCGTCTCGGTCCGGGTGGTAACCGGGACGTACTGCGCCTTGAGGGCGTCCGGGAGCTTGTGTAAGTCTTCCTCCCGGTAGAACGCCCCGCCGGTCGCCTCGGCGAGCTTCCGCAACTCGGCCTCGGCCATCGGCCCGGGGGCCAGCTCGTGGTCCGGCGGCAGCGTCACCCGGTAGTCGAGCGAGGCGGCCGTCGTCGGGTCCTCGCGGTCGGACTGCACCGCCAGGGCGAACCGGCCGGTCCGGTCGAACGGCAGGGTGGCGACGTACTCGCCGGTCGGCTGGCCGTCCGGCCCGCGGACGGCCGTGAGCTTCACCGGGGTGGTGGCGTCCCGCCCGCCCGGCCCGGCGTCGGTCTTGGTCAGCCGGCCCTCGATCTCGTCGGCCGTGACCGCCTTAAAGTCCTTCGTGAACAGCCGGGCGTAGAGCTGGCCGGTCTTGCCCTGGACCGGTTCGGTGGCGTCGAGCGACAACTGCGTCAGCTTGGTCCCGGCCGTCCGCGGCACCCCGGCGGCGTAGACGGCCTGACTCCAGAACCGGCCGAAGTACTTATCCGCCTCGTTGAACCGCCACCGCCAGGTGTCGTCGAAGGCGGCGAACAGGACGTACCCCTTGCCGTAGTAGTGGCCGGCCAGGACCGGCATCGGCTTACCGTCGGCCAGCTTCTTCTCCGGGTGGGTCAGGAAGACCTCCGCGGCCGGCTTCAGCTTCGTCACCGGGTAGTGCCAGTACATCGGCGGCAGGGTCTGCCAGCGGCGGAGGTTGGCGACCGGGTCGTCTTCGAGCGACAGGACCGGCGACCGGGCGGCGGCCGGGACGACCTGCGGGCGGAACGGGGCCGGCCGGCGCGCCTCGGCCGCGGACCGGGCCGGCTCGACCTCGACCGGCAACACGTCGGCGATGGGGCCTTTCGCCCACTCGCCCGGGGCGTGGGCCCGGCCGGCGATGTGGATCAGCCCGCCGCCCTCGGCCACGAACTCGCGGATCACCTCCTGCTGGTCCGGCGTCCAGAGCGGCCCGGGCAGGTCGCCCAGGATCAACAGGTCGTACTCGAACAGCTCCTTGCGGAAGTCGTCCCGGCCGACGGGGAACCCCGGGACCCACGGCTTGCCGCTCCGCAGGGCCGACCGGTCGGCCTCGGTCAGGTAGAACCGCGGCTCGACCCGCCGATCCCGCAGGAGCGCCCGCTGGAGGTAGCGGAAGTCGTACCGCGGGAGCGAATCGACGACCAACACCTTGAGCTTCTTATCCACCACCCGGACGGGCTTGGTCAGCTCGTCGGTCAGCACCTCGGCGTTGGCCCCGGTCCCGCTGGTGACGGTCACGGTGACGGTCAGCTCTTGTTTCGCGGCCGCGGCGTCGGCCTTGGTCGGGACGAACGACAGGGTCTCCCGCAGGTCCTCGCCGTCGGGGACCGGGTCCTTCATCACCCGGGCCACCTCCCGGCCGCCGTACCGGGCGACGACCTCGACCCGGCCGCCCGTCACCCCGACCACCCGGTAGCGGACCGGGACGGTGACGGTGTCGTCCACGAACAGGGTGTCGTTGACGGCCACGTCCCGGAGTTGCAGTTGGCCGAACGCCGACGACCCGACCCCGTAGACGTGGAGCGGGACCTTCAGCCGGTCGCACTCCCGGGCCAGGTCGTCCAGCCCGCGGCGGCTGGCGTTCTCCCGGCCGTCGGTGACGACGACGACGCCGGCCGGCAGGTCGTTCGGGTCGCGGCCCACCAGCTCCAGCCCGGCGTCGGCCAGGGCCGTCTGCGGCTCGGTGCCGTTCAACTCCTTGAGCCAGGAGAGGTCGCCAGTTTCCCGGCCGGTGCGGCGGCTGCCGAAGGTCGAGACTTCGAGCGGGCCGACGGCGTTCCGCAGCCGCTCGAACAGGTTCAGGGACTCGCCGGTGAGGGCCGCCCGGGCGACCTCGACCCGGCGGGGCTTGTCCGGGACGGCGGCCGACAGTGGGCCTTCCGGTAGCCCCTTGTCGGCCGGGGCGAGGCCGAAGGCGATGGCCGCCCGGCCCTGGTCGGCGGTGTTCGGCCGGGGGTCGCGGCTGTCCATGCTCTGCGAGGCGTCGATCAGCACCGCGACCAGCCGGCGGCGGGTGTCGTGGTGTTCCCGCACCAAGACCGGCCGGAGCAGGAGGAACGCCAGCACGGCCACGGTCGCCAGCCGGACGAGGGCCATCGCCGCCCGGGGCAGGATGCCGAGCCGGCCGGCCTCGCGGGCGTACAGCCCGACGACCGCGGCGGCCGCGAGGACGCCGAGGGCGACCGCGGCCCACAGCGGCACCCAGCCCCGCAGCGACAGTTCGGCGAACAAGGCAGACATATCGCCCCGGTATTGGACAAGACCAGACTTCACCGCGGAGAACGCGGAGGACGCAGAGGAGAACGAGATTCTATTATCACTGAAGTCTGTCTTCCTCTGCATCCTCCGCGTTCTCCGCGGTGAAGTCTTCTTCCCCTACTCACCACGCCCGGCCGCAGACCCACGCCCAGGCCCCCTCGGCGACCAGGAACACCAGCACCGCCAGCAGGACCCACTCGGTCCACTCCCGGCGGACCCGGACCTCGTTCACCGCCGCCTCGGTCCCGGCCCCGGCCTGGATGACCACCGGCGAATACCCGAGCCACCGGGCCAGGTCGGCGTCGGCCGCGGCGTCCAGGTTGGCCGACTCCCGCAGGTCCGGGGTGACGGCGAACACCGCCCCCTTGGTCTCCGGCTCGCCGTCCAGCACGATTCGGTAGACGCCGGCGCCGGCCGTATCATTCGGCGGGACGGTGACGGTCAGCTTCTCGCCGGCAACGGTGGAGCGGGCCTTGTCCAGACGGACCCTCCGGCCGGACGGCAAGAGCAGCTCGTACCCGGCCGCCGCCTCCGGCGGAAACCAGACCAGCGGCTCGCCGGCCGTCTTGTTCCCGCCCGGCACCTTCCGGCCGGTCAGGTGGGCCAGCGTAAATTGCGTGAACGGCACGAACGCATCCGACCCCCGGCCGGGGAAGTTCGTCCACCGCTCGTCCAGGGTGGTGCCGACGAAGATCACCTCGCCCTCGCCGACCACCCGCGACGACACGAACGGCTTGCCGTCGGCCGTCCGGACCAGCACCCGGCCGCCGGTCGAGCCGGCCCCGGTCTCGCGGGTCGGCAGGAGCTTGCCGATGCCGACCGCCCGCAGGGCCGACGAGAACGGCGGGTCGCGGAACGGGGCCAGGAACGACTTCTCCGCGACCGACTCCGGGGCCGGGGCGAACGGGTCGGCCTCGGGGGCGGTCTCGGCCGCCGCGGCCAGGTCGAACGGCAGGAGGCCGGCCCCGCCCGACCCGAGGACGCGGTTGTAGTCTGCCGGGTTGACCTGGTCGCCGGCGCCCACGACCAGCCCGCCGCCGGCGGCCACGAACTCCTTGAGCCGGGCCACGAAGTCGGCCGGCAGCCCGGCCCGGGGGTCGGCCTCGGCCCCGGCCGGGGCATTCAGCAGGTAGACGACATCGGCGTTCGCCAGGTGGGCCGGGCCGACCTCGGCCGCCGTCACCACCTGCGGCCGGATGTAGTACTCCTCGGTCCGGTTCTCGGTCACCGGCGTCAGGGCGTTGCGGACGAAGTGCGACCCGCTGTCGGCCGGCGAGTCGCGGTCCGGCGTGCCGTCCACGAGTAGCACGCGGATCACGTCCCGGACCAGAATGAGCCGGTCGAGCCGGTTGTCGCCGGGCAGACCGTCGCCGGTGACGCGGACGGTCAGCACCCGCAGGCCGGGTTCGTCCAGGGTGCCCGTCAGGGTGACGGGGACGACCTGCCCGGGGTCGATCTGTTCGACCTGAACCACGTCGCGCTCAACCGCCCGGCCGTCGAGTTCGAGCCCGACCTTGATGCCCTTGACGACCTCGGTGCCGGTGTTCTTGAGGCTGACGACGAACGGCACCCGGGTCTTGGTGTGGGGGATGGTGCCGACCGCCTGCACGTCGGTGACGGCGACGTTGGCCAGCTTCCGGTCGGCCTTGCCGCAGCGGACGAAGACGAGGTTGGCCCGGGTCTTGATCCGGTCGCAGAGGTCGCGGACGGCCCCCTGCTGCCGCTCGAACCCCTGCTTCTGGAGGTCGGTGAACAGGTAGATTTCCTTGACCGGGGCGGTGCCGGACTCGGCGGCTTCCAGGGCGGCGGTCAGGCCCGGGAGGAAGTCGGTGGCCAGGCTGGTCGGCTCGATCGCGGCGACGAGCTGCCGGGCCTGGTCGAGGTTGAAGCGGCTCTGCGGCCCGAGCTTCTCGGCCCGGTCGGCACAGGTAAACATCTGGACGGACGAGTTCGGTGGAAGGGAGTCGAGGACGCCCAGGGCGGCTTCTTTCGCCAGGTCGAGCCGGGTCTTGTCGCCCTCCCGGGCGGCCATGCTGTACGAGGTGTCGAACACCAGGACGGCGTCGATCGCCTCGCCCCGGCCGGTGCCGCCGGCCGACATCCACCCGGGCCGGGCGAGTGCGAGAGCCAAAAGCAGGATCACCAGGCACCGCAAGGCGAGGAGAATCCATTCCTGGAACCGGAGTCGGCGGCTGGTCTGCTCGAGGGCCTCCTTAAGGAACGACATGGCGGCCCACGGCAGCCGCCGGTACCGGGGCTTGTAGAAGAAGTGCAGGGCGATCGGCACCCCGACCGCCGCCGCGCCGGCCAACATCATCGGGGACAGGAACGTCATTGCCCTCGCCCACCGGGGTCGGTCCACCGCCACGGCGGGGACTTCAGGGTCGCGTCGATCAGGTCGTACAGGTCCGGGTCGTACCGCTTCAAGGCCGGCCCGGTGGCCACCTCGTTGTGGACGCCCGGCTGCGGCTTCTGATTGCAGTCGAAGTACGACTGCACCCCCTCGGCCCAGTACTCCAACGGGTTGGTGGCGGCGTAGGTGTCGGGCCACAGGCCGCGTTGCTTGGCCGCCGCGAACGCCTCCCGCAGCCGCGGCTCGAACCCCCGGTCGACCCGGTTCAGCCCCATCGTGTGCAGGGTGTGGGCGAACTCGTGGACCATGATCGACTCGCCCCGGTAGCGGTCGCCCGTCAGCCCGAGCAGGTTCTCCTCGCCGACGCTGCTGGCCGGGGCCGCCCGGGTCGCCCCGAGGCCCCTGGCCCGGCGGTCCCAGTAGTCGGCCTCGTCCCGCAGCCCGGCGTACTCGGGCAGCTGCGTCGTCCGCTCGGCCTTGCCGATTACGGCCACCCGGACCCGGGCCTTCGCTAGGGCCTCCAGCACGTCCGGGCGGTTGGCCAACATCCGCTCGACGGTTGCGGCGGCTTGCGACACCGCCCGGTCGTCCACCGCCGCCGACGCCACCACCGGCACCCCGCCGGCGTCGGCGTACTTCAGGTAGAACGGGTCGAGCCGGAATGCCTCCCGGACCGCGGCCGGGACCGGCCCGACCGGCGGCGGGGCGGGCCGCGGGGGCGGTGCTTGGGGTAGCCCGACGGCCAGCCCGACGAGGAGGACGGCCGCGACGGTCATCGCTTGGCCCTCGTCAGGGTCAACACCTGGGCGTCGCCGGGGTTCTGCACCGACCTCGGCCGGGGCTCGACGCCGGGAGCCAGCACCACCGTCACCGCGTCGCCGTCGAAGGCGTAAACGCCGTGCAGCCCGACCAACAGGTCGGTCCGGCCGACGGTGTTCTTGGCCGCCTTCTCGTTGGCGTCGAGCTGGGCCAGGTCGATCTCCTTCGGCGACGAGTCCGGCCGCAGTGTCAGCCGGTACGACTGCCTCTCCGTCCCGCCGGCCAGGTAGGTCCAGCGGTCGCCGTCAACACGGATCGTCACGACCGCTTCCCGGCCGTTGGCGGAGACGGCCCACTCGCCCTGAAGGCTGGCGAGGTCATCGCCGTGGTTGATCGAACGGCCGAGGGCGTACCAGAGGCCGGCGCCCGCCAGGAGGGCGGCCGCCGGGAGGAGCAGCCACGTCCGCGTGCGGGAGGTGGCTGCCCTCTGGAGCGCGGGCCTCCGGCCCGCATCCGATCCGGGCGGGCCGGAGGCCCGCGCTCCAGGAACCGGTCCCTCACTCATCGCCGCACCACCTGGAGCCGGCGGACCAGGTACTCCCCCAGGGCCGCCGTCAGTGGCCGGCCGGTCACCATCTTGACGTAATCGACCCCACTCCCGTCGCACCCCCGCCGGACCTCCTCCAGGAACCGGTTCACCACCCGCAGGTACGCCGGGCGGAGCAGGTGCGGCCGGGTCCGCAACTCGTCCGGCCCCTCCAGGTCGGCGAAGCGGATGTTGCCGTCGAGCGGGAACTCGACCTCGTCCTTGTGCAGGACGTGGAAGAGGACGACCTCGTGGCCGCGGTGGCGGAGGTGCCGCAGCCCGGCCAGGACGCCGTCCACGTCGTCGAAGCAGTCGGACACCAGGAACACCAGCCCCCGCCGGCCGACCCGGTCGGCGACCTCGTCGAGGAGCGGCCCGATCCGGGTCTTGTCCCGCGGCTGGACCTCCTCCAGGGTCCGGGTGACGGTGTTGATGTGGCCAAGCTGGCTGCTGGCCGGCAGCTCGGCGGCCCACCCGTCGGCGAACACCCGCAGGGCCACGCTGTCCCGCTGGCGGACGATCAGGTACGCCAGCGACGCGGCCAGGAGCTTGGCGTACTCCAGCTTGTTCGTCTCGCCGGACCCGTACCGCATCGAGTTGCTGGCGTCCACGAGCAAGTGGGCGATGAAGTTCGTCTCCTGCTCGTACTGCTTGATCGTGTACCGCTCGCTCCGGCCGTAGCTCTTCCAGTCGATGTGCCGGATGTCGTCGCCCGGGACGTACTCCCGGTGCTGGACGAACTCGACCGAGAACCCCTTGTACGGGCTCTTGTGGTCGCCGACCCGCAGGCCCTCGACGACTTGGCGGGCCTTCAGACCGAGGGCCTCGGCCCGGGCCAGGATGTCGGGCTTCAGATACGACGGCATCCCGACCTCCGCCCGGTGCCAACCCAACACCTTGCCAGAAGACCGGCCACAGATAAAAACAGGAAGGACACAGATTGAGAAGAATCAAATTTTGTCTGATCTGTGTCCTCTCGGTCTTGATCTGTGGCCGGTCTCCCAACTCCCTACGCCGCCACCGCCCGCGCCGCCGTCTTGATGAGCTGGCGGACGACCTCCTCGACCGTCACGCCCTCGCTCTGGGCGGCGAAGTTCAGGATCAGCCGGTGCCGCATCACCGGCAGGGCGACGGCCACCACGTCGTCCCCGGCGACGTGGTTGCTGCCGCGGAGCAGGGCGTGGGCCTTGGCCGCCAGGATCAGGTTCATGCTCGCCCGCGGGCCAGCCCCCCAGGTCACCCACCGGGACACGAAGTCGGCCGCCTCCGGGGTGCCCGGGCGGGACAGCCGGGTGATCCGCTTGGCGAAGTGGAACACCTTGTCCGACACCGGCACCCGCCGGACCACCTGTTGCAGCCCGAGGATGTCGTCGCCGTTGAGCACCGGGGACACCGACGCCTTGGTGTCCGAGGTGCCGATCCGCATGATCTGCTCTTCCTCCGCGTCGGTCGGGTAGTCGACCTTGATGAGGAACAGGAAGCGGTCGAGCTGGGCCTCGGGGAGCGGGTACGTCCCCTCCTGCTCGATCGGGTTCTGGGTGGCCAGCACGAAGAACGGGTTCCGCATCGGGTGGTCGACCCCGCCGATCGACGCCTTCCGCTCCTGCATCGCTTCGAGCAGGGCCGCCTGCGTCTTGGGCGGGGTTCGGTTGATCTCGTCGGCCAGGACGATGTTTGCGAAGATCGGCCCGGGGAGGAACTTGAACATCCGCTCCCGGGTGACCGGGTCGTCCTGGATGACCTCGCTGCCGGTGATGTCCGACGGCATCAGGTCGGGGGTGAACTGGACCCGCTTGAACGACAGGTCGAGGGCCTGCGAGAGGGTACTGACCATCAGCGTCTTGGCCAGCCCGGGGACGCCCATGAGCAGGGCGTGGCTGCGGCAGAAGATGGCCATCAGGAGCTGATCGACGACCTGCTCCTGGCCGATGATCACCTTGCCGATCTCCTTCCGCAGCCGGCCGTGGGCGGCCCGCAGCTTCTCGACCATGGCGATGTCGTTCTCGGCGGGCACGCTCATGGCGGTCGGCTCGGCGGGGTTCGGGGTGGTCGGGTGGTTCGCGGGCGGAGGCGCGCGGCGGCCGGGTCGGGGGCGGGAGGGGCCTTACCCATCGTACCCGCCCCGAGTGTCGGTGCAACGGTCGGGGGCCGAATTCCGGCCCCGGGCCGGTCGGGGAAGTCCCCGACCTGGGGTACGGCCGGGCGACTCGGTCGTGTATACTCGATCGGGCCCCAGCGGGACCGGCGACCGGCCGGCCCCGGTGCGGACCGCCGGAGGGCCGGGGCGGTGACCAAGCAGATGGCCGAGGACCTGGACCGGTTGCGGGTCCTCTTGATGCGGATGGCCGACCTGGTCGAGGCCGCCGTCCGGGACGCCGGGGAGGCCCTGTTCGCCCGGGACCGGGAGCTGGGCCGGCGGGTGGAGACCGGGGACGACGCCGTCGACCGGCTGGAGAACCTCCTCCAGGAGGGGTGCCTGCGGTTCTTCGCCCTGTACCAGCCGGTCGCCGCCGACCTCCGGTGGGTCGGGATGGCGATGCTGGCGGCGACCGACCTGGAGCGGGTCGGGGACCTGGCGGCCGGGATCGCCCGGCGGGTGGCGGCCGTCACCCTGATGCCCCCGTCCCCGGTCCCGGCCGGGCTGGCCGGGATGGCCGAGCGGGCCGGCGGGATGCTCCGGGCGGCGGTCGAGGCGTTCGCCCGGCGGGACGCCCAGGCCGCCCGGGCGGTGATCGCGGCCGACGACGCGGTCGACCGGGACAACGCCGAGCTGATCGCCGAGCTGGTGGCCCGGATGAAGGCCGACCCGGGGGCGGTCGAGCCGTCGCTGAGCCTGTTCACCGTGGTCCGGAACCTGGAGCGGGTGGCCGACCACGCGGCCGGGATCGCCGAGGACGCGGTCTACCTGGCCGAAGGGGAGACGATCCGGCACGCCCGGCCGGCGGTGGCCCCGGGGTGAACCCGGCCGCCGTGGGCGGTGTCCGGGGTCTGGTGGCAGCGGCATTCCGGCCGGTGTTCCCCCGCCGGGGACCGCTTGACGACCGACCGACCGGTGGGTAAAAGAGTAGGTGTTGCGGGATTGGTATATCGGCTGTGCCCAGCCTTCCCAAGGCTGTGAGAGGGGTTCGACTCCCCTATCCCGCTCTCCCGTCCATTCCGACCGCCGGCCGCCCCGAACGGGCCGCCGGCGGTTTCGCATTTCCCGGTTCGCCGCCGTCCCTCCCGCGCCGATAGGATGACCCGGCCGCTTGGACTTCCGAGCCGGACCACCTACCCACCGGGGGCGAGCCGATGGCCGCGCCACTGACCGTCGTGATCTTCGGGGCGTCCGGGGACCTGACCGCCCGAAAGCTCGTCCCCGCCCTGTTCAACCTGCAACTGAAGGACCGGCTGCCGCCGGAGACCCGGGTCGTCGGGGTGGCCCGGTCGGAGTACACGGACGACGCCTTCCGCCAGCACATGGGCGACAAGGTCCGGGAGGCCCTCACCGGGGCCGGGGAGTCGTTCGACCCGGCCAAGTGGGCCGACTTCGCCGGCCGGCTGCACTACGTCGCCACCGACGTCACCCAGGCCGACGGGATGGCCAAGCTGGCCGACGCCCTGGCCAAGCAGGAAGGCCCGGGCGGGGGCCGCCGGCTGTACTACCTGTCGGTCGCCCCGCAGTTGTACCCGGTCCTCGGCACCGCCCTCGGCGAGGCCGGGTTCAACGCCGAGACCGGCGGGTTCCGCCGGCTGGTGATCGAGAAGCCGTTCGGCCACGACCTGAAGACGGCCCAGGAGCTGAACGCCACCCTGCACAAGCACTGGCGGGAGGACCAGCTCTACCGGATCGACCACTACCTGGGCAAGGACACGGTCCAGAACATCCTAGTCTTCCGGTTCGCCAACACCCTGTTCGAGCCGCTCTGGAACTACCAGTACATCGACCACGTGCAGATCACCGTGGCCGAGA
>JAIEQN010000687.1 GCA_019747685.1 Gemmataceae bacterium | reverse complement strand
CGGTGGCAGTCGATGCAGTTGTTCTCCAGCACCCGGCTGTTCCGCTCCCGGATCATGATCGGCTCGTGGAAGTTCTGGAGGGTGAACCCGTAGGAGTGCCAGAACCCGTTCTCGCCCTTGACGAACCACTTGCCGAGGAAGGAGTGCGGGGTGTGGCAGCCGTTGCAGGTGGCGGCGGCGTGGTGGCTGGCCTTCTGCCAGGCGTCGTAGTGGTCCCGCATAACGTGGCAGTTGACGCACGTAGCCGGGTCGTTCGACAGGTACGAGAACCCCTCGCCGTAGTAGAAGGTGAACCCGCCGGCCCCGGCCGTCACCCCGGCGGCGACGCACGCCAGCACGGCCAGGGTGGCGCCTCCCGGACAAAGGAGGAAGACGAATCGTCCGAGGCGGGAATTACGGACCATGTCGGGGGTTATAGTCACGGATTCGCCGGCGTCGATCTGCGGGCCGCGGCGGGCGGATCAGGTGGCGTCCCAGGTCTGGAGAATGCGGGCGTAGTTGGCCCGTTCCAACACCCCGGGCGCGGCGGTCCGGGCCTGGCTCATGCTCCCCCGCATCTGCCGGGCCGATTCGTACCCGTGCTCGTCCAGCCACCGGCCGAGCCCGTCCCGGAGCTGGGTGAGGTAGCCCGGCCCCCACCTGAGCAGGGCCGACGCCGTCTGCACCACGGACGCCCCGGCCATCACCGCCTTGACCACGTCGACCGGGGTGTGGACCCCGCCGGTGCAGGCCAGCGGGGCCGGCACCCGGCCGAACAGGAGGGCCAGCCAGCGCACCCGCAGGAGCAGCTCGGACGAGTCGGACAGGTTCACCACCCGCCGCAGGTCGAGGGCCTCCGGGTCGATGTCCGGCTGGTAGAAGCGGTTGAACAGGACTAGGGCGTCGGCCCCGGCCAGGGCCGCCCGGCGGGCGAAGCTGGCGACCGACGAGTAGTAAGGCGAGATCTTCGCCGCCAGCGGGATGGCGACCGCCGCCCGCACCTCCCGGACCACCTCGAGGGCCCGCCGCTCGACCACCTCCCCCGGCTCGTAGATGTCGGCCGCCACCTCGTACAGGTTCAACTCCAGCCCGTCCGCCCCGGCGTCCTGGATCAGCCGGGCGTACCGAGTCCACCCGCCGGGGGTGGTCCCGTTCAACGACGCGACCACCGGCACCCCGACCGCCGCCTTGATCCGCCGGACCTGGTCCAGGTACTCGTCCGGCCCCAGCTCGAACGCGGCCGGCTCCGGGGAGTAGCTCAGGGCCTCGGGGTAGCTCTCCTGAGCGGCCTCGATCGACCGGACGACCGCCACCTCCTCCCGGGTGATCTGCTCCTCGAACAGCGAGTGCACACGATCATCGGGGCCCCGGCGTCCTCCAGCCGGCGGACCTTGTCGAGGTCGCCCGTCAACGGGGACGCCCCGGGGACGACCGGGTGCGGCAGGTCGAACCCCATGTAGCTGGTCGCGAGGTTCACGCTCCGGCCTCCTTCGCCGCCCCGTTCGCCTCGACCGTCACCGGGGAGGCCGCCGGGGTCGGCTTCGGCAGCACGATGTGGGACATCTGGTCGTACAGGGCGACCCGCCGGGCCGCGTGGTCGGCGGCGGCCGCGGCGAGCTGCCAGAACCGGCCGGGGTCCTGCCGCTCGACCATCCGGAACCGGGTCTCTTTCCGCATGTACTCGGCCACCCCGGCCTTGCCCGGGGGCACGTCGATGACCAGCGGCGGCTCCCCCCGGGCGACCCGCCGGGGGTCGTACCGGTACAGCGGCCATACCCCGCTGGCCACCGCCAGCCGCTGCTGATCGGCCCCCAGCCGCAGGTCGTACCCGTGGGCCACGCAGTGGCTGTACGCGATCACCAGGGACGGCCCGTCGTAGCTCTCGGCCTCGGCCAGGGCCTGGGCGGTGTGGGCGTCCTTGGCCCCGAACGCCACCGACGCCACGTACACGTGCCCGTAGCTCATGGCGATCAGCCCGAGATCCTTCTTATGGACCGCCTTCCCGGCCGCCGCGAACTTGGCCGCGGCGGCGAGCGGGGTACTCTTCGACGCCTGCCCGCCGGTGTTCGAGTACACCTCGGTGTCGAGCACCAGGACGTTTACCTTCCGGGTCTGGGAGAGGACGTGGTCGAGCCCGCCGAACCCGATGTCGTAGGCCCACCCGTCCCCGCCGACCAGCCAGACGCTTTTCTTCGCCAGGTGGTCGGCCAGCAGGACGAGCCGCCGGGCGGCCGGCGACTCGTCACCCGCCAACCTCTCCCGCAGGGCCCTGACCCGGGCCCGCTGGGCCTCGATCCCGGCCTCGGTGGACTGGCCGGCGTCCAGCAGCCCGCCGGCCAGCTCGTCGCCGAGCCGCCCGCCCAGCTCCCGCACCAGCGCCCGGGCCTGCTCCCCGAGCTGGTCCAGGCTGAGCCGGAACCCGTACCCGAACTCGGCGTTGTCCTCGAACAGGGAGTTGGCCCAGGCCGGGCCGCGGCCGGCGGCGTCCACCGCCCACGGGGTTGTCGGCAGGTTCCCGCCGAAGATGGACGAGCACCCGGTCGCGTTGGCGATCAGCAGCCGGTCGCCAAAGAGCTGGCTGAGGAGCTTCAGGTACGGCGTCCCCCCGCACCCGCCGCACGCCCCGCTGAACTCGAACATCGGCAGGAGGAACTGCGACCCCTTGACCTCGGCGTGCCGGAGCCGGTCGCGGGGCGGGTCGGGCAGGTTCAGGAAGAAGTCCCAGTTGGCCCGCTCCCGGCCGAGCACGTCGGCCAGCGGGGTCATGTTGATGGCCTTGTGCCTCGGGTTCGCCTTATCCTTCGCCGGGCAGACCTCGACGCACAGGTTGCACCCGGTGCAGTCCTCCGGGGCCACCTGGATGGTGTAGTCCCACCCCTTGAAGTCGGCGGCCTTGAACGCGGTCGATTGGAACCCGTCCGGGGCCCCGGCCAGGTGGGCCGGGTCGTACACCTTGGCCCGGATGGTGGCGTGGGGGCAGACGAACGCGCACTTGTTGCACTGGATGCAGACCTTCGGGTCCCAGACCGGCACCTCGGCCGCGATCCGCCGCTTCTCCCATTTCGTGGTGGCCAACGGCCAGGTGCCGTCGACCGGGAAGGCCGAGACCGGCAGTAGGTCGCCCCTCCCTGCCATCATCACCGCCGTCACCCGCTTGACGAACTCGGGGGCGTTCTCGGGGATGTCCGGCTGCTTGTGGAGCTTCGACGTGGTGGCCGCCGGGACCGGCACCCCGTGCAGGTTGGCCAGGGTGTCGTCGACGGCGGCGAAGTTCCGCCGGACGACCTCCTCCCCCTTCTTGGCATACGTCTTCTGGATGCTCTTCTTGATCTGGGCGACGGCCTCGTCCCGGGGCAGGACGCCGGACACGGCGAAGAAGCAGGTCTGCATGACGGTGTTGATCCGCCCGCCCATCCCGGTCGCCTTGGCCACCCGGGCGGCGTCGATCACGAAGAACCGGAGCTTCTTGGCGATCACCTGCTCCTGCACCTCGACCGGCAGTCGGTCCCACGCCTCGTCCGGGCCGTAGGGGGCGTTCAGCAGGAACGTCCCGCCGGGCCGGCACCGCTCCACGATCTCCATCTTTTCCAGGAACGGGAACTGGTGGCAGGCGACGAAGTCGGCCGTCCGGATCAGGTACTGGGACCGGATCGGGGCCGGGCCGAACCGCAGGTGCGAGACGGTGGTCGAGCCGGACTTCTTCGAGTCGTAGACGAAGTAGCCCTGGGCGAAGAAGTCCGTCCCCTCGCCGATGATCTTGATCGAGTTCTTGTTCGCCCCGACGGTCCCGTCGGCCCCGAGGCCGAAGAACAGGGCCCGGACCACCCCGGCCGGCTCGGTCTCCCAGTCCGGGTCGTAGGGGAGCGAGGTGTGGGTGACGTCGTCCACGATGCCGACGGTGAAGTGGTTCTTCGGCCGGGGCTTCGATAGCTCGACCAGCACCGCCTTGACCGTCGCCGGTGTGAACTCCTTGGACGACAGCCCGTACCGCCCACCGACCACCCGGGGCATGGCCGCCAGCGGGGGCGTGTCGGCGTCGAACGCCTCCCGGAGGGCGGCGACCACGTCCAGGTACAGCGGCTCACCGACCGCCCCCGGCTCCTTCGTCCGGTCGAGGACGGCGACCGCTTTCACCGTCGGCGGGAGGGCGGCGACGAAGTCGGCGGCCGGGAACGGCCGGTACAACCGGACCGCCAGCACCCCGACCTTCTCCCCGGCGGCGGTCAGGGCGGCGACCGCCTCCCGGGCCGTCTCGACCGCCGACCCCATCAGAACGACCACCCGCTCGGCGGCCGGGTCGCCGTGGTACTCGACCAGCTTGTAATGGCGGCCGGTGACGGCCGCGAACCGGTCGAACCCCTCCCGGACGACCCCGGGGACGGCGTCGTAGAACCGGTTGCACGCCTCCCGGGCCTGGAAGAACACGTCCGGGTTCTGGGCCGTCCCGCGGAGGACCGGGCGGTCCGGTGTGAGTGCCCGGTTCCGGTGGGCGGCAATCGCCTCCTCGTCGGTCAGGGCCCGGAGGTCGTCGTCCGACAGCGGGGTGATCTTGGCGACCTCGTGCGAGGTGCGGAACCCGTCGAAGAAGTGCAGGACCGGGACCCGAGTGCGGAGGGTGACGAGCTGTGGGACGGCGGCCAAGTCGTGGACCTCCTGGACCCCGTTCGAGCATAGCATGGCCCACCCGGTTTGCCGGCAGGCCATGACGTCCGAGTGGTCGCAGAAGATCGACAGGGCGTGGGTGGCGAGGGTCCGGGCGGCCACGTGCATGACGCCCGGGGTCAGCTCGCCGGCGATCTTGTACATGTTCGGGATGAACAGCAACAGCCCCTGGGAGGCGGTGAACGTGGTCCCCAGGCTGCCGGTCTGGAGGGCCCCGTGGACGGCCCCGGCGGCCCCGCCCTCGGACTGCATCTCGGCGACCGTCGGGACGGTGCCCCACAGGTTCGGCTTGCCGTTGGCCGCCCACTCGTCGCACCACTCGGCCATCGGCGACGACGGGGTGATCGGGTAGATCACCGCCACCTCGTTCAACTGGTAGGCGACCGAGGCGACGGCCTCGTTCCCGTCCAGGGTGATGGTCGGTCGGGTCGGCATGGGGCCGCCGGGTGGTGTGGGATGGTCGGTACGGGAGGTGCCATCGCAAAGGCAGTACCGGCGGCTTCACCGCGGGGGGTGGGCGATGGGGATTCCGATCACGGCCGACCCCGTCCGGGTCAGGGCGGATGTCCGTGGGACCGTGCAGGGCGTCGGGTTCCGGCCGTTCGTGTACCGGCTGGCGGCCGAACTCGGTCTGGCCGGGTGGGTGCGGAACTCGCCCGGCGGGGCGGCGGTCGAGGCCGAGGGGCCGGCCCCGGCGGTGGCCGAGTTCCTCCGCCTGGTGTGCCAGGACCGCCCACCCCGGTGCCACATCGCGTCAATCACGCACACCCCGGCCGCAGCGCTCGGGGCAACGCAGTTCGAGATTCTGCCGAGCGACCGGGACGGCCCGGCGGCGGTCAGCGTCCCGCCCGACCTGACCACCTGCCCGGCCTGCCTGCGGGAGTTGTTCGACCCGGCCGACCGCCGGTTCCGCTACCCGTTCCTGAACTGCACCGACTGCGGGCCGCGGTTCACGATCTTGGAGGCCATGCCCTACGACCGGTCACGGACGACGATGCGCCACTTCCCGCTCTGTGACCGGTGCCGGGCCGAGTACGAGGACCCGGCCGACCGGCGGTTCCACGCCGAGCCGGTCGCCTGCCCGGCGTGCGGCCCGCGCCTGGCCCTGTGGGATCCGGCCGGGCGGGACTTGGCCGCCGGTGACGACGCCCTCCGCCAGACGGCGGAGGCGATCCGGGCCGGGCGGGTGGTCGCGGTCAAGGGGCTGGGCGGGTTCCACCTGCTGTGCGACGCCCGTAACGAGGGGGCGGTCGCCGCCCTGCGGCGACGGAAAGCCCGGGAGGAGAAGCCGTTCGCGGTCATGGCTCCGTCGCTGGCGTGGGTCAACGAGCAGTGCGGGCTATCGGCCGAGGAAGTGCGGCTGCTCACCTCCCCCGAAGCCCCGATCGTGCTGCTCCGCCGGCGGGGGACGGCCGGCGTGGCGGCCGGGGTCGCCCCGGGGAACCCGTACCTGGGGGTGATGCTGCCGTACACGCCGCTCCATCACCTGCTGCTGGCCGACCTCGGGTTCCCGGTCGTGGCGACCAGCGGTAACCGAACGGACGAGCCGATCTGCACCGACCCGCGGGAGGCCCTGGACCGGCTGGGCGGCATCGCCGACGTGCTCCTCGTCCACGACCGGCCGATCGCCCGGCCGGTGGACGACTCGGTCGTCCGGGTGGTGCTGGGCCGGGAACAGGTCATCCGCCGGGCCCGGGGGTACGCCCCGGTGCCGGTGCCGGTCGGCGAGCCGCTCCCGCCGGTGCTGGCGGTCGGGGCGTATCTGAAGAACGCGATCGCGGTTGCGACCCCCGGCGGGGTCTGCCTGAGCCAGCACCTCGGCGACCTGGAAACGGCAGCGGCCGCCGAGGCGTTCGCCCGGGCGGTGGAGGACCTGCCCCGGTTCGTCGGCGTCCGCCCGGTCGCGGCGGCCTGCGACTTGCACCCGGACTACCAGTCGACACGTTACGCGGGGAGGTGCACCATGCCTGCCATCCGGGTCCAGCACCATTACGCCCACGTCCTGGCCTGCCTGGCCGACAACGGGCTCCGCGGGCCGGCCCTCGGGGTGGCGTGGGACGGGACCGGATTGGGGACGGACGGGACCGCCTGGGGCGGCGAGTTCCTGCGGGTGACCGACGACGGGTTCGAGCGGGTGGCCCACCTGCGGCCGTTCCGCCTGCCCGGCGGCGACCGGGTCGCCCGGGAGCCCCGGCGGGCGGCCCTCGGTGTCCTGTACGAGCTGTTCGGGCCGCTCGCCCTCGCCCACACCCACCTGCCGCCGATCCGGGCGTTCGAGCCGGCCGAGCGGCGAGTGTTGGGGGCGGCCCTGGCCAACGGGGTGAACGCCCCGGTCACGTCGTCGGCCGGCCGGCTGTTCGACGCCGTGGCGGCGCTGGTCGGGCTCCGGCAGGAGGCGACGTTCGAGGGGCAGGCGGCGGCCGAGCTGGAGTGGGCGGCGGAGGCCGCCAGGTCGGACGAGGCGTACCCGTTCGGCCAGGACGGGGCGGCCGTCGACTGGGGGCCGGCGGTCCTGGAAGTGATCGAGGACGTGAGCAAGGGTGTTCCGGCGGGCGAGGTGGCCGGCCGGTTCCACAACACCCTGGTCGAGATGATCGTGGCCGTGGCCCGGGGGGTCGGCGAGCCGGTGGTCGCCTTGACCGGCGGTTGCTTCCAGAACGCCTACCTCTTGGCCGGGGCGGTGGGCCGGCTGACGGCGGCCGGGTTCGAGCCGGTGTGCCACCAGCGGGTCCCGCCGAACGACGGCGGGGTGGCCCTCGGGCAGGCGCTCGCCGCCGGCCGGCAGCTCCGGACGGAGTCCAGCCCATGTGCCTAGCGCTCCCGGGGAAGGTGCTGACGGTGAGCGGGGACGACCCGCTCGACCGGACCGGCCGGGTGAGCTTCGGCGGGGTCGTCCGGGAGGTCAGCCTGGCGTTCGTCCCGGAGGCATTGGCCGGGGACTACGTGGTCGTCCATGCCGGGTTCGCCCTGAACCGGCTGGACGAGGCCGAGGCCGCCCGGGTGTTCGACCACCTGCGGGAGATCGGCGAGCTGGCCGAGCTGACCGAACCCGGGGGCGGGGCCGATGAAGTACGTTGACGAGTACCGGGACGGGGCCGCGGCGGCGGCACTGGGCGGGGCGATCGCCCGGGCGGCCACCCGGCCGTGGACCCTGATGGAGGTGTGCGGCGGGCAGACCCACGCCATCCTCCGGTTCGGGCTGGATACGCTGTTGCCCGACCGCGTCACCCTGATCCACGGCCCCGGCTGCCCGGTTTGCGTCACCCCGGTCGAGCTGATCGACCGGGTCATCGCCCTCGCGGCCCGGCCGGGCGTCATCCTGTGCTCCTTCGGGGACATGCTCCGGGTGCCCGGGAGCCGGCAGAACCTGTTGGCCGCGAAGGCGGCAGGCGGGGACGTGCGGGTGGTGTACTCGCCGCTCGACGCGGTCCGGCTGGCGGCCCGGCACCCGGACCGGGAGGTGGTGTTCTTCGCCGTCGGGTTCGAGACCACCGCCCCTACCACGGCGATGGCCGCCGTCCAGGCCCGCCGGCAGGGGCTGACCAACTTCTCGCTGCTCGTGGCTCATGTGCTGGTGCCGCCGGCAGTCGAGGCGATCCTGTCCGCCCAGGCCAACCGCGTGCAGGGGCTGCTCGCCCCCGGCCACGTTTGTGCCGTCGTCGGGTACGAGGGGTACGAGCCGCTGGCGGCCCGGTACGAGGTGCCGGTCGTGGTCACCGGGTTCGAGCCGGTCGACATCCTGGCCGGCGTGCTGCGGTGCGTCGAGATGCTGGAGGCCGGGCGGGTCGGGGTCGAGAACGGGTACGCCCGGGTGGTCGGGCGCGACGGCAACACCGCGGCTCAGGCGGCCGTCCGGGAGGTGTTCCGGGTGGCCGACCGCCAATGGCGGGGGCTCGGCCCGATCCCCCGCAGCGGGCTGGGGCTGACCGACGCGTACGCCGGGTTCGACGCCGAGCGGCGGTTCCCGCTGACCACCGCGGCGGTCGAGGAGCCGGCCGAGTGCATCGCCGGACTCGTCTTGCAGGGGGCGAGGAAACCGCCCGACTGCCCGGCGTTCGGCACCCGGTGCACCCCGGACCGGCCGCTCGGGGCCCCGATGGTGTCGTCCGAGGGGGCGTGCGCCGCCTACCACCGCTACCACCGGCCGGACCTGGCCGCCGCGAGGTAACGCCCGTGACCCCCGCTGTCGTCTGCCCGGTCCCGCCGGCCGACTCCCCGTTGGTGCTGCTCGCCCACGGCGGCGGCGGCCGGCTAATGCGGCGGCTGATCGACGAGGTGTTCCGGCCGGCGTTCGCCGACCCGGCCCTGGACGCCCAGCACGACGGGGCGGTCCTCCCGGCCGGGCCACACCGGCTGGCGTTCACGACGGACGCCTCGGTCGTCCGGCCGCTGTTCTTCCCCGGCGGAGACATCGGCTCGCTGGCCGTCAACGGGACGGTCAACGACCTGGCCATGAGCGGAGCCCGGCCGCTGTACCTGAGCGCCGCGTTCGTGATCGAGGAGGGACTGCCTGTCGAAACGCTGCGGCGGGTGGCGGCGTCGATGAAGCTGGCGGTGGACGCGGCCGGGGTGCGGGTGGTCACCGGGGACACGAAGGTGGTCGACCGGGGCAAGGGGGACGGGCTGTACCTGTCGACGGCCGGGGTCGGGGCGGTCGAGCACGACCGGGACATCGGCCCCGCGGCCGTCCGGCCGGGGGATGCGGTGCTGCTAAGTGGGGACATCGGCCGGCACGGGATGGCGGTGATGGCGGTCCGCGAAGGGCTTGGCTTCGAGACGCCGATCGAGAGCGATTGCGCACCGGTGGCAGCCCCGGTGTTGGCACTACTCGCCGCGGGTGTGGACGTGCGGTGCCTCCGCGACCCGACCCGGGGCGGGCTGGCCGCGGCGCTCACCGAGGTGGCCGAGGTGGCTGGGGTGCGGGTCCACGTTGAGGAGGCGGCGATCCCGGTGAGCGAGCCGGTCCGGGGGGCGTGCGAGGTCCTGGGGCTCGACCCGCTCGCGGTGGCCTGCGAAGGGCGGTTCGTGGCGTTCGTCGCCGCCGGCGACGCCGACCGGGCTCTGGCCGTGCTGCGTGGTTACCCGGTGTCGGCCGGTGCGTGCCGGATCGGCACCGTCGAGGCCGGGGCCGACGGCCTGGTGACGATAACCAGTACCGTCGGCACCCGCCGGATCATCGATGTCGGCAGCGGCGAGCAGCTACCCCGCATCTGCTGACCGCCGGCGGCCCTCGACGAGCCCGTCCAGGTAGTCGTACCACCGGCCCAGCCCGTCGCCGGTCCGGGCCGACAGCGCGAACACCGTCGCCTGCGGGGCGACCGCGTGGATGTTAGCCAGGGCCGCGTCCCGGTCGAACCCGGCGGCGGCCGCCAGGTCGGTCTTGCTCACCACCACCGCCTGGGCCGTCTTGAACGCCCGCGGGTACTTGAGCGGCTTGTCCTCCCCCTCGGTGGTGGACAGGACGACGACCCGGGCCCCCTCCCCAAGGTCGAACGAAGCCGGGCAGACCAGATTGCCGACGTTCTCGATCACCAGCAGGTCGAGTCCGGCCAGGTCGATGCCGGCGCACGCCCGGGCCACCATGTCGGCCTCCAGGTGGCAGACGGTCCCGGTCGTAATCGGGACCACCGGCCCGCCCCGGCCGGCCAGCCGGCGGGCGTCGTTGTCCGTCTGGAGGTCGCCGACCACCACACCGACCCTCCGCCGCTGCCCGAACTCGGACAGAGTCCGTTCGAGCAGAGCCGTCTTCCCCGACCCGGGCGACGACAGGAGGTTCAGGGCGACGACGCCGGCCGCCCGGAAGTACTCGCGGTTGACAACCGCCTGGCGGTCGTTCCGGGCCTTGAGGTTCTCGCCGACCAGCACGGCCGTTGGGGACGCGGGCATGTCACGATACCTCCACCTCGACCAGTTCCAGCTCGTGTCCCTGCCGGACGTCGGCCGAAAGCCGGCCGCAGTCCGGGCAGGCGTAGACGATGTCGGCCGGGCGGAACGGGCGGTCGCAGGCCGGGCAGTGGCACTCGACCGGGACCACCCGGATGTCGAACGCCGCCCCGTCCGCCTTCGTCCCCGGGCTGAGTGCCTCCAGGGCGAACCGGAGGGCCTCCGGCACCACCCCGGACAGGTCGCCGACCCGCAGCGTCATCCGGTAGACGCGGGCGGCCCCCCGCTCCCGGGCCCGGGCGGCGGCCGCGTCCAGGGCGGCTTGGGCCAGCCCGGCCTCATGCACCGGCCGCCTCCCGGACCAGCCGCTCGACCTGCCCGCGGGCCTGCCGGGCGTTCTCCCGGCCGACCGCCGACAGCCCGTCGTGGTACCCGAAGTCGGCCCCGGCGGCGGTGACCAGCCAGGCGTCCGGAGCCCGCCCGTACACCTCCCGGGCCAGGGTCAACAGCCCCGCCGGCTCGGCCGCGTGGAACAGCGGCCCGGCCGTCGTCCCGGGGTCGAGCCGGACGGCCCGGACCGGCTCCGGGTCGGCCCCGGCGTCCACGAACACCGCGGCCGCCGCCTCGGCCAGGTCGGCCGACAGCTCCGGCGTCAACTGGTGGACGACATACACCCGGACCCCGGGGAGCCCGAGCCGGTCGACCTCGGCGGCCACCGCCGGGCCGATCCCGTCGTCCCCCCGGAGGGAGTTCCCGTACCCGATCACCAACACCCTGGCGGCCATGTCAGCCCCTCCTCAACTCGCCGACCACCTCCCCGTCCGGGCCGACCAGCTCGACCCGTAGAGGCATCTGCCCGGCCGCGTGGGTCGAGCAGCTGAGGCACGGGTCGAACGCCCGGATGCCGGCTTCCAGCCGGTTCAGGATGCCCTCCGGGACGTCCTTGCCGGTCACGTACCGGCGGGCGATCTGGGTCACCGTCCGGTTCATCGCCAGGTTGTTCTGGGCGGTGGCGATGAGCAGGTTCGCCTCGCGGATCAGCCCGTCCCCGGTCACATGGTAGTGGTGGAACAGGATGCCCCGGGGGGCCTCGCAGCAGCCGACGCCCTCCGGGTTGTTCACCCCGGCCTCGGCCCGGATGTCGGCCGACTGGAGGTCCGGGTCGTCCAGCATCCCCTCGATCCGCTCGGCGCTGGCCAGGATTTCGATCAGCCGGGCCAGGTGGAACAGGAACGAGGCGTTGGTCGCCTCCCGGCCGCGGGCCCGGAACTCGACCAGCTCCCGGTCGGCCTGCGGGGTGCCCATCCGGTCGCAGACGTTCAGCCGGGCCAGCGGCCCGACCCGGTACATCCCGGCGTCCGGCCCGAGCGGCTTGCAGTACGTCGACTTGATGTACGACCACGACTCGGCCCGCTCGGCGATGAACTCCTTGTACCGGGCCGGGTCGACCTCTGCGACCGTCTTCCCGTCGGCAGCAGCGAACCGCATGTTGCCGTCGTAGGTCTCCCAGGTGCCGTCCGGCCCGACCAGCCCGAGGTGCAGGGACGGGAACTTGCCGAACACCTCGGCCTCGTCCCGGAACTTGTCCAGCAAACCCTTGAACAGCCCGATCGCGGCCAGGGTGGTCTGCTTGGCCTCCGGCAGCCGCTCCCGGACCCACTCCTTATCCTCGTCCGGGAGGGCGTGCCGGACCCCGCCCGGGACGACCCAGGCCGGGTGCACCTTCTGCCCGCCGAGGGCGGCGATGATCCGCTGGCCGAACTGCCGCAGCCGGATGCCGGCCCGGGCCAGGTCCGGGTTGTCGGCGATCAGCCCGAAGATGTTCCGCTTCGCCGGGTCGGCGTCCATCCCGAGCAACAGGTCCGGGGAGCTGAGGTGGAAGAAGCTGAGGGCGTGGGACTGGAGCACCTGGGCCCAGTTGGCGAACCGCCGGAGCTTGACCGCGGCCGGCGGCACCCGGACGGCCAGGATTTGGTCTCCGGCCTTGGCCGACGCGGTCAGGTGGCTGACCGGGCAGATGCCGCACACCCGGGCGGTGATGGCCGGCATCTCCCAGAACGGCCGGCCCTCGTACATCTTCTCGAACCCGCGGAACTCGGTGACGTGGAACCGGGCGGCGGTCGCCGCCCCGTCGTCGCCGAGGAAGATGCTGATCTTGGCGTGCCCCTCGATACGGGTCACCGGGTCGATCACGATGCGGTCGGGCATGAGCGCGTCCCCCAAGCCCACCCGTGGCCACGGGTGGGCGTGTCCTCATACGGTCCGGCCAGTCCCGAACTTGATGTCCGGGCCGGCCAGCACCGGAACCTGCCCGGCCAGCACCTGCTCCAGGCACCGGCGGATGCGGTCGGCCGGCGGCGGACAGCCGGGCATGTAGGCGTCTACCTTGACGACCTTGTGCAGCGGCACCACCCGGTCGAGCAGCCGGGGGATGATCCCCTCCTCGCTCGGGATCTGCGGGGTGTCGTCGGCCAGCTCTAGGTAGCCCCGCTCGAGTACCGGCAGGGCCGTCCCGTGGGGGTTGCGGAGGGCCGTCACGTTCCCGGTCACGGCGCAGTCGCCGAACGAGATCAGCACCTTCGTCCGCTCCCGGACCTTCAGGAGCATTTCGAGGTTGTCCTCGTTCGCCACCGCCCCCTCGATTAGCACGGCGTCGACGTTCCCCGGGTACTCCTTGATGTCCATAACCGGGGTGAAGACGATGTCGGCGAACGCCGCCAGGTCGATCAGCCACTCGTCCAGGTCCAGGAACGACATGTGGCAGCCGGAGCACCCCCCGAGCCAGACGGTGGCGACCCTCAGACGTTCCACTGCTTCCTCCCCCGCGCGGTGATTAGGAAGTCGAGCTTGGCCCGGCCGTGGTCCATCTCGGCCACCGTCGCCCCCTTCCGGAAAATGGCACCGGTCGGGCAGGCCATGAAGCACTTCCCGCAGGAGGTGCAGGTGGCGGACTCGCCCCACGGCTGGTTGAGGTCGGTGATGACCTTGCTGTTCGCCCCCCGCCCGCTCATGTCCCAGGTGTGAGCGCCTTCCAACTCGTCACACGCCCGGACGCACCGGGTGCAGAGGATGCACCGGTTGTGGTCCACCCCGAACCGGTCGTGGGACAGGTCGACCTCCCGCCGCGGGTGGGTGTAGTCGAGGGTCAGGTGGTCCATCCCGGCGGCGGCCGCGGCGTCCTGCAGCTCGCAGTTGCCGTTCGCCACGCACACCGCGCAGACGTGGTTCCCCTCGGCGAACAGCAGCTCCAGAATCAGTTTGCGGTACTCCCGGAGCTTGGCCGTGTCGGTCCGCACGTCCTGCCCCTCGGCCACCTTGATCACGCAAGCCGGCTGGAGCCGGCCGCCCGGCCCGGCCTCGACCAGGCAGAGCCGGCAGCCGCCGTGGGCCGACAGCCCGTCGACGTGACAGAGGGTGGGGATGGGAATGCCGTTCGCCCGGGCGGCTTGCAGGATCGTCTCGTCCGCCCGGGCGGTGACGAGCTTCCCGTCGATGGTCAGGGTGACGGCGGTCACGGGGTCCTCCGGGCGGGGGTGCCGTTGACGGTCGGGGTGTAGACCGGCAGGTGGACCCGGCGGTCGGTCCGGAGCTTGGCCTCGTACTCCTTGCGGAAGTACCGGAGGGTGCTGAGGGTCGGGTTCGGGGCGGTCTGCCCGAGCCCGCACAGGCTGGTGTCCTTGACCATGTGGCAGAGGGATTCGAGCCGGGCCATGTCGTCCGGCCCGGCGGCCCCGTCGACGATCCGGGTCAGCAGCCGGTGGAGCTGGACCGTCCCGGCCCGGCACGGGACGCACTTGCCGCACGACTCGTCCATGCAGAACTCCATGAAGTACCGGGCGACGTCGACCATGTCGCTCGCCCCGTCCATCACGATCATCCCGCCGGACCCCATGATCGACCCGATCTTGCCGAGCGACTCGTAGTCCACCGGGGTGTCGAGCAGCTCGGCCGGGATGCACCCGCCGGACGGGCCGCCGGTCTGGACGGCCTTGATGGCGCCGCCCTGGGCCCCGCCGCCGATGCCCTCGACGATGGTCCGTAGCGGGGTCCCGAGCGGGACCTCGACCAGCCCGGTGTTGGCCACCTTCCCGGTCAGGCAGAACACCTTGGTGCCCTTGCTCTTCTCGGTCCCGATCCCGGCGAACCACTCCGGCCCGTCGCGGATGATCCGCGGGACGTTGGCGAACGTCTCGACGTTGTTCAAAAGCGTCGGCATCCCCCACAGCCCCTTCTCGGCCGGGTACGGGGGCCGCGGGGTCGGGGTCCCCCGGCCGCCCATGATGGACGCCATCAGGGCCGTCTCCTCCCCGCACACGAACGCCCCGGCCCCGATCCGGATGTCGACCCGGAAGTCGAACGGGGTGCCGAACACGTGGGTGCCGAGCAGCCCGAGCTTGCCGGCCTGCTTGATGGCGGTGGTCAGCCGGTCGATGGCCAGCGGGTACTCGCCGCGGACGTAGACGTACCCCTGGTTGGCCCCGACCGCGTACCCGGCGATCGCCATCCCTTCGAGGACCTTGTGCGGGTCGCTCTCCAGCACGCTCCGGTTCATGAACGCCCCGGGGTCACCCTCGTCGGCGTTGCAGACGACGTACTTCCGGTCGCCCGGGTTCTTGGCCACCGTCGCCCACTTCACGCCGGTCGGGTAGCCGGCCCCGCCGCGGCCCCGCAGGCCGCTCCGGGTGACCGCCTCGACCACCTCGGCCGGGGTCATCTCCCGGACCGCCTTGTACAGGGCCTTGTACCCGTCGGCGGCGATGTACGACTCGACCCGCTCGGGCTCGACCCGGCCGCTGTTCTCCAGCACCACCGACGCCTGCCCAGCGAAGAACGGGCCGGCCGGGTCGAGCCGCTCCGCGGCCACCGGCCCCCCGGCCAGCCCCGCGATCACCGACGGGGCGGCCTCGGGGGTGACGTTTGCGTACAGGGTGCCGTCCGGGTCGACCTGGACCAGCGGCCCGCGGGAGCAGAGCCGCAGACACCCGACCGAGACCGCCCGCACCTTGCCGTCCAGCCCGGCGTCGGCGGCCGCCTTCTTCAGCCCGTCGAGCACCTTGTCCGCCTGGGCGGACGCGCACCCGGCGGCGGTGCAGCAGCGGACCTCGACCGGCGGGCGGGCCGCCCGCTCCTTCTCGGCGATCGCGGCCAGGTCAGCCAGTTCCACCGGGCACCCATCCTTTCATCTCGGCCGCCAGGGCGTCGGCGGTCACGTGCCCCTTGACGGTCCCGTCGAGGACCACCGCCGGGGCGATCCCGCACGCCCCGATGCAGCGGGCGGTGAGGACCGACAGGTTGTCGTCCGGGGTCGTCTCCCCGGGCCCGACCCCGGCCTCCCGGCGGAGGGCGGCCAGCAGCCCGTCGGCCCCCTTCACGTAGCAGGCAGTCCCGGTACACACCACGCAGGTGTGCCGGCCCCGCGGCTTGAGGGCGAAGAAGTGGTAGAAGGTGGCCACCCCGTACACCCGGCTCGGAGGCAGCTTCAGGTGCCGGGCGACGAACAGGAGCAGGTCGAGTTCGAGGTAGCCGAACAGTTGCTGGGCGGCGTGGAGCACCTCGATCAGGGCGTCCGGCCGGAACTGGTGCTTCTTCATCGCCACTTCGAGCAGCTTGAACCGCTTGTCGCCGCTCGGGTGCGGGACGGGGCGGGCCTCGGCGGCGGGCGGGGCGGTCGGCATCGGCCCTCCCAGGTGCGGGTCGTCGGTCGTCGGCTGACCAGGGCATGGCAACCGGCGTACCGACCGGCGAATCGCCGGGAATCGGCCGTCCCCGGGCGGCCCGGCGTGCCACCCCCGCACACCACCGGCCGCCGGGTGGGCGGTCGTGGCACACCCGCCGGCGTCCGCCGACCGTTCGCCGCGGCGATTCCCGCCCGGTACTGATTTTGCTCGGCGATCGGGTAACCGAAGCCAACTCCACCCGATGCCGGGGCCGACCATGACGGCAGCTCCCCCCGACGGCCGCCCGGCCGCCCACGACATCCTCCGCCCGGCCCGCGATCCGCTGGCCGCATTCTTCCGGCCGGCGTCGGTCGCCGTGATCGGGGCCACCGAGACGCCCGGGAGCGTCGGCCGGACGGTTCTGGCCAACCTCCAGGCCGGCGGGTTCGCCGGGGACGTCTTCCCCGTCAACCCGAAGCGGCCGGAGGTCCTCGGGCTGCCGGCCTTCAAGTCGGTGGGGGCGGTCCCGCTGCCGGTCGACCTGGCGGTGGTCGTCACCCCGGCGGCGGCCGTCCCCGGGGTCATCGGCGAGTGCGTCGACGCCGGGGTGAAGGCGGCGGTGGTGATCTCGGCCGGGTTCCGGGAGGCCGGCCCGGCCGGGGTCGCCCTGGAGGACGAGATCCGCGCCCACCTGCGGCGGGGCCGGACGCGGGTGGTCGGCCCGAACTGCCTCGGGGTGATGAACCCGTGGGCCGGCCTGAACGCCACCTTCGCGGCCGGCATGGCCCTGCCCGGGAACGTCGCCCTGGTCAGCCAGAGCGGGGCCCTGGTGACGGCCATTCTCGACTGGAGCCTGCGGGAGAACGTCGGGTTCAGCGCGGTGGTGTCGGCCGGGTCGATGCTCGACATCGGGTGGGGGGACCTGATCGACTACCTGGCCGACGACCCGCGGACCACCGCCGTCGCCCTGTACATGGAGTCGGTCGGGGACGCCCGGTCGTTCCTGTCGGCCGCCCGGGCGGTGTCCCTCCGCAAGCCGGTGATCGTCATCAAGGCCGGGCGGACGGCCCAGGCGGCTCAGGCCGCCGCCTCCCACACCGGCACCCTGAGCGGCAGTGACGACGTGCTCGACGCCGCCTTCCGCCGGGCCGGGGTGCTCCGGGTCGGGTCGATCGCCGAGCTGTTCTACCTGGCCGGGGTGCTGGCCCGCCAGCC
>JAIEQN010000034.1 GCA_019747685.1 Gemmataceae bacterium | reverse complement strand
TCCTCACCGCCCGTTGTACCCGGACCCGATTTACGAGACAGACCCTAGGACCCGCTCATTTTGGACAAGCTCTCAGGGCGGATGGTATCCGCATGACGGATCGATCCCGTATGCCCGCGACCCGCCTAGCCGGTGGTTTCCCGTCGGGTCCGGAGTAGGAGCAGGGTGAGGCCAGCACAGAATGCGGCATGACCGGCCAGCACACCGAGGGAGGTTCCGGTCGATGCGGGTTGGTGGCTCAGTATCACCCGGTCAGCTTCGGGTAGTAGAGCCGCCAACCCGTCCTGACCCCAGTAGACCGAGATCAGGGCCTTCGCCAGCACCTCCGCAATGCCCGACAGCGGGGCGATGACACCGGCCAGGATGATCTGCGGGATTACCGCCACCGGCACCAGGGCCGTGGCCACTTCTTCGGTGCGGGACACGACCGAGATCAGCAGCCCGAGCGCTGTGCCCGCCAGGACCAAGGCGGACAGGACCGCCCACTGGGCGACCGGGTTGCCGGGCGGGCCGCACACCAGTCGGACGACGACGAACAAGAGTGCCACCTGTATCAGCCCGATGGCCAGCAGGACGGCCAGCTTGGAGGCGTAGTAGCTGTCGGCCCGCAGGTTCACGTCCCGCTCGCGGGCGAAGATAGCCCGCTCCCGGACCACCTCCTTGGCCGCGTTGTTGCATCCCAGCCAGAAGCAAGATACCCCGAGCAGGAACAACAGGTTGACCGTCAGTCGCCCTCGCTCGGCCGGGTCATCGACGCCCGGCAACCGCCCGAACACGGCTGCCAGTAGGACGGCCACCAACAAGCTCTGCCCGAACATCGCAAGGAGCGCCGTCGGATCGCCCTGCCAGACCGCCGCGTACCGCCGGGTCAGGACCGACGCCTGCCGGAACGGGCTGGCCGGAACCGGTTCTTGCTCGTCGTCCCCTACTTCGGGGTCAGGTTCAAGGTCGGAGTCGGCCGGTAGGCGGTCCTGGACGTACCGGGTGTGGTACGGGCTGGCCCGGAACGCCTTCTGCCAGGCTTCCGGGGTTTCGTCCGCCAGCCGCCGGTACACGTCCCCGAGCCGGGCCACTCCGAAGTACACTTTGGCCTCGTCGGGAGTGCCGACAAACGCCAACTTCCCGCCGGCAGACAGGATCACGACCAGATGACAGGTGGCCTCGACGTTGGCCATGTTGTGCGTCACGCACACCACCGTCTTCCCGCCGTCCGCGACCATCCGGAACAGGTCCATCATCCCCCGGTCGGTCTCCTCGTCCAGCCCGCTCGTCACCTCATCGAGAAAGAGTAAGCTCGGCCGACACAATAGTTCGTTCGCCAGGCTGGCCCGCTTCACCTGCCCGCCGCTCAAGTGGCGGATCAGGGTGTCCCCGCGGTCGGCCAGCCCAACCACCCCCAGAATATCCCCGACCGCGGCCTCGATATCCTCCGGGGCGGTGTCCGATGGCAGCCGGAGTTCGGCCGTGTACCCGAGCGCCCGCCCCACCGGCAGCGTCTCGTGGAGGATGTCCCGCTGGGGGACGACGGCGATGTCTTGCTTCAGAGCAGAAAAGTTAGCGTACAGGTCCCGGCCGTTGACGCTCACCGTCCCGGCGTCCGGGGCCGCCCGCCCGCTCAGCATCCGGAGCAGCGTCGATTTCCCCGACCCGCTCGGGCCGAGCAGGGCCACGAACTCCCGCGGCCGGACCACCAGCGACACCCCGTCGAGCAGTATCAGGGGTTCGCCGCTGGCCCGGTCCTGAACAACCCGGCCCACACCGCGGGCGACCAACTCGACGTTGTCGGCCCGAGAAGTCCCGACCAACTCGTCCCCGTCGAATCGCAGGGCGAACGGCCCGATGTCGATCCGGTCCCCGGGGGCCAGGGCAACCGGGCGACCGACCCGCCGGCCGTTCACGAACGTCCCGTTGGCACTCCCGAGGTCGGCCAGCACGACCCGCCCGTCCCGGACGGCCAAGCTGGCGTGCAGACGGGAGACGTGCGGGTGGTCAAGGTGGAACTGGACCTTCCCCGACTCGCGGCCGATGACGCCGCCGGCCCCGACGGCGAACCGGTCCGCCCGGGCCGTCCCCCGGAGCAAGGAGAGGTGGGCGTCGGTAGCCTGCACCGTCTCGCCGAACCGGGCCGGGGGTTCGGCCGCCGGGGTCCGCGAGAGTGCCGATATTTCGAGCGTCGGCCCGGTCGCCCCGAGCCGCACCCGGTCGCCGTCGCGGACCGGCACCGGCCCCTCGATCGGCGAGTTGTTCAGCAGCGTCCGGTTGCTCTTGCTGAGCGGCACCAGCACGAACCCGCCCGGGGCTTCTTCGATCCGGGCGTGCAGCCCGGACACCTTCGGGTAGGCGACCGGATCGACGGCCACCTCGCACCCGGGATCGCGGCCGAGGCGGACGACGGCCTCGGTCACGTCGAGCGGGGCCGCCTCGCCGGACGGGGCGACCAGCCGGGCTTGGAGTCGCATGGGTGGGCGGGGTGGGGGAGGGTTATTCGGCAGTCGGGAACGCCCGGGCGTCGGGTCGCGTGCTGGCCGGTAGTTGGAACTAACGCGGCGGGGGTTCAGACGCGGAGCCGGAACCTCTGCTCGCCGACCTGGAACTGGACGGTCCGCTCGACCACGATCTGGGGCACCCGGAACCACAGTCCGTTGAGCGTCTTCGGGTGTTCGGCGTGCCACCCGCCCTTCGGCCCGCGGTACACCCGGCACTGCCGCGGCTCACAGAACGGGTCGTCGGGGCGGCAAATCGCACACCCGGGGTCGGTCCCGATCCAGTACTCCGGACGGGTGAGGACGACCCGGTTGCCGATCCCGCCGGGGGTGAGTTCGGTCAGGGCCGGGGGGCGGAGGCCGAACGGGGCGTCGGCGGCCCAGCCCCGCGTCGAGTTGGGCGGCTTGGCCGGGTCGGGCACATGATCGACGGTCGCGGCCGGCTCGGCGTCGGGGGCGTCGAACCGATAGCGGCCGCCGCCGACCAGCAGTTCCGCCCGGTCGGCCAGGGCGGTCCGGGTGACGCGGACGAACAACCCGTTGGTACTCTGGAGGTCGGTAACAACCCACCGCCACAGGCCGCCCGTCTGCTGGCGGGTGATCTCGGCGTGCCGGGTGGACGCCATCTCGTCGTGCGGGAGGGTCAGGTCGCCCTCGGTCCGGCCGATGACGAACCGGGCCGCCCGGAGGGTGATGGCCTCGCCGTCCGTCCGGCCGTCGTCGCACACGATCAAGGTCGGGGTGGGCGGCCGGCGGGTCGGCCGCCACGGGCTGACCGGGTTCGCAGCCGGGGCCGTCGGCCGGGCGGAGGTCTGGGGCATGGGTGCCGCGTAAGCCGCGTGGAGGGCGGCCGACACCTCTTCGTCCGTCTCGATCTGCGTCACCGGCCGGTCGGGCGACATCGGGTTCACCGGGGTGGGTGGGGTTACGACAACAACGGATGTTTGGCGGGCCGGCTCGTCATGGTGCTGGCGGAAGGGGTTTCTGTCGGACCCCAATTTTTGTGACTTCGCCGATCAACTGATGAAAGTCTTCTCAGTCACCGGTGCCGGGGTGACGACGGAGGCGGCAAGTCGGACAGCCGAACATTGTCTATGGGCTCAGACTGGCTGAGGCTCTGGGCACGGATGGTCAACGATCCGGACCCCGCGTCCAACGGGCGGCCACCCTCCCGCAAGTGAGGTGGAGTCAAGTCCAGACGGGTGCAGATGCGAACCTCGGTGGTGGCAGCTTTCCCCCGGAGAAGGGACAGTGTAACTGGAGGATGGCTCCCACCGCCAAGGTCGTGGGTGTTATGGCTCTACTTTTTGGACAATTTGAGAGTAACGGAGACATCCGCACCGACGGCCTTGGCATCAATGCGGTCGTCGCTGATCGTACCTCGGAACGGCCGAAGCGAACCGTCCGGTCCCAAAACTTTCCCCGACCGCCACTCGATGTCGCTACCCGAGACGCTGCCCTCAACCTCGACTTTCTTCAGCCCTCCATCGGTAGTCACTACTCCTTTGAAGTCGGTGCCGTCGCGGGACGTCACGTCGAGCGTGAAAGAGTGGCCGGGGCGACCGCCTGTTTTTGGGCCTGTCCAAGACGTTCCTGTCCGTAACAAATCCGTGTTCGGCACACCCGCCTTCTTCTCCTTGGCGGTCGCGGCGGGTTCTACCCGGGTTAACGTGGCGGTCGCGTCGCCCATCCACCGGCCACCCCGCTCGCTCCGCTCCGTCACCCTGATCGTGTCCCCATCGAGCTTACCCGTGACCATGTACACCTGATTTGCCGCGAAGGCCGATTGCTCTCGCCAGGTGATGGTATCGCCGTCGAACTCGCCCTCGACCGTCGCCCGGTTGCGGCCTGGCCCGTTGTCGAAAACGTGCCCACTGAACTTCTTCCCGTCACGCCCAACGACGTGAAGTTCGTAAGGTACTGTCCCGCCGGCGAAGGCACCTTTTGTGTAAGTTCGAGTGCCTTTGAACACGCTGCCGGGGGTGAGGGAGTCAGTCTTCGCAGGAGGCTGCTCGGTCTTGGGCGTTGTCTTCCCGCCAATCTCGCCCGGCGGCAGAAGTTCTACATCGTCCAGCCGACAGTCGCCGGACCTGCCGGGTACTCCACCCGGGTACTCGCCCCTGATCCACAGGTCCTCAACATCTGACAGCACCTCCCGGACTTCGTCGTCCGTGGCTCGCCGTTCGCCACGCAACCAGGCACCAGACCCGTCGAGCCGAATTGCGTACTGGTTGACACTCCCAGGGTTGATGCGACCAATCGTGGTTCCACGGGCCAACATACCCATCCGGCTGCCCTTGACGCCGACATACACCACGTCCGTCGTAACCCGGCCCGGGTCCACCTCGCCGACAAAGATTCGGTATTTCAAGAGGCCGCCGAACTTGTCTGACTGGTTGCCACAGAATTTGGGCGGGGCCACCCAGCCCCAAATTTCGCCGGGCGACCGGTCGCGGGCGAACAGGTGGAAGTCCTTGCCTACCGACCGGACCTCGATCGGGTCAGTCGGGTCGGGTGGAATGCCTCCGGGCCGCGGCATGTTCCGGGTGGTCCAGCCTTCGTCATCACCCTCGGCAAATCGACTGACGACCGCTTTCGGTACTACTGGAAGGGGCTTTGCTCCTGCGGCCGGCGGGATCGGTGGGCCGGCGGGCGGCTCCAGCCGCACGCGGATTGGCTCGCCACCGAGTTTCACCGTCACGTCCTTCGACCACACCTCCACTCCGCTCCGCACCACCTTCACCTTCCGCTCGCCGTCCTGCACCGCTGATACCGTGACCGTCTCGCCGTTCCGGGTGAGCGTGACCGTCTCGCCGTCCACCTCAACGGTGGCATCGGCCGGGACGTTCTCGACCACGATCGTCCCGTCCTTGGTCTTCGCCTTGAACACTCCGCCGGCAACCGCCACTAGCACCACCAGCAGCACGGCCCCGGCGACCCCCACCGGGATCGCCCACCGCGGTCGCTTCCGGGCGGGGGCCGCCTTGGCTCGTTGACGGGGCTTACGGTCCGCCGCCCGAGCCGGAGGGTTGATGTCCTCGGCGTTCACATGCTGGGTGTGGACCGGGACCGGTCCGTCCCGGAACACCGAGGGCGGCTTCCACTCGGCCGGAGCGTCGGCCTGCGGGGCGTTCTCTGGCGGAACCGATTTCGGCACCACCGGGGTATTCGGAGCCGTACCCGCCGGGGCCACGGTGCCACCCGCCCCGCGAGACACATCGGCGACCGGCTTCACCCCCGACCCGCCGGCCGGCTTCACGAACCGGGCCAGCTCCTTCGCCACCTCGCCCGGCGTCTGATACCGCCGGTCCGGCTCCTTCGCCATCATCTTCGCCGCCACCGCCGCCAGTTCCGTCGGGACCTCCGGCCGAACAAAGTTCAGCCCCCTCGCGTCCGTCGATTGGTGCTTCTGGAGCAGATCGAGCAGGCTCGACCCCTCGAACGGAGGCTTCCCGGCCAGCAGGAAGTACAGGGTACAGCCGAGCGAGTAGATGTCGGCCCGGATGTCGGCCCCTCGGGCGTTCAGGGCTTGCTCGGGGGCCATGTAGTCCGGGGTGCCCATCATCTTCCCCTCCCCGGTCAGGTCCCCGTCTACACCCTTCTCACTGGTCGCCTTGGCCAGCCCGAAGTCCAAAATCTTGACCACCGACTTACCGTCCTCCCGAGTCAGGATCAGGTTCGACGGCTTGATGTCCCGGTGGACCATCCCCCGCTCGTGGGCGTGCTGGAGTCCGAGGGCCGTGTGGTAGGCGTAGAAGCAGCCGTTCGGGACGAGAACCGGGCCGCGGGCCTTGACCACCTTCGCCAGGTCGTCCCCCTCGACGTACTCCATCGCAAAAACCAGCAGGTCCCCGAACTGGTGGGCCGAGTACGCCGCCACCACGTTCCGGTGCTGGAGCCGGGCGGCCGACTGCATCTCTCGCAGAAACCGTTCGGCCGCCCCGGGCTTGTCGAGCAGGGTCCGGTTCACCACCTTCAGCACCTCCGGCCGGTTCAGCAGCCGGTTGGTGGCTAGGTACACCACACCCATCCCGCCGTGGCCGAGTTCCCGGATGTCGATGTACTGGCCCGAGGCCATCAACTCCGGGGGGACGACGGTGGGTTTGCGACCGAATCCGCCCCGGGTCGCCCGAGACAGCCCGGATAAGGACTTCTCCGGCGGGGCCGTGCCGTCCGGCCCGGCTGCTGCCCGGAGCCGCCCGACGAAACTGTCGGCCGACATCTCGGCGACCCGAGCCTTGCACTCGGGACAGCCTTCCAGGTGCCGCATCACGGCGTCGGCCTCGGCATCGCCGATCTTCCCCAGCCCATAGGCGACCAGAGTTTCATCCGTCGGGTGGTGGGCGGCCGGCGGGGTCATGGGAAGCTCCGATGGGTGGTTGAGAGGCGTTGGCGTCCGGGCTACCGGCTCTTGACGGTGACATCAAGGACCGCCGCAGCCGCCTTCACCTGACCCGCCGCGGGCCGCTCCACCCCGAGCTTGAGGCGGTCGCCGACAACTCGGCCCTCGACGGAGAACGTCTTGCCCCGGTCCCCGCCCCGGAACTTGCCGGTTTCGACCTTGCCTTCAACCGTTGCGATATGCTGCTTGCCGCCCGCCTCCCACACGACCTTGAGCGTGACCGCCGTACCCTGGCGGTCGGTGATCGTCATGGTCGCGTCGCCCGCCTCGGGGGCCTTGGCACCCTGTACGACCCACCGCAATTTGCCCGTCCAGATCGACCCGGCTTTGAGGGCGTCCCAACTCTCCTGGAGTTGGTTCAGGTCTTTCACCAGTTGGTTCGCCGCCGCCCGGTCGCCGGCTTTGGTGTACTCCTTGATCGCGGCCGTATGGGCGTCGGTGGCCGCCCGCCGGGACTGGTTGAGCTTGATCCGGGCGTCCTTGAAGGCGTCTTCCTCCGGCAAGTCGAGCCAGGCGTCGAACGCCTTCCGGGCCTCGGCGAGTTGGTCGAGCTTCTTGCCATCCCTACGCCCCCGGGCTTTATCCTCGGCTGCGGTGAACGCCTTCTCGGCCATCTCCTTCACCTTCTCGACGGCGGCCGCGTGGTCTGACATCGCCTTATCCAGCTTGGCCCGAATCGGGTTGTCTTCCCGGGCCACCGCCACCGCCGACGCGAGTACCGCGAACGCCACCAGCGACAGAACCTTCGCCACGATCGATCCTCCGGGCTTGAGGGGGCGAGCCGGCCAACGCGGCTCTACTAACGAAAACGCGAGCAGAACGGCGACCTGCCGCGAAAAACCGGAATCAGTCGAGCAACCCGGTCGTCTCCTCCCGAAGTCGTTGGAGCACCCGGCATTTGGCCCGCATCACCGCGTTCTCGGTAATACCGACAGCGGTAGCGACAACGGCGACCGGCTGACCCTCGATCGCCGTCCGCCGGAACGCCTCCCAGGTCGGTGCGGAGAAGTCCGGCCGCACGATGCTCATGACCCGATCGAACACGTGCCGGTCGTGGTCCCGGTCCCACTCGGCCGACAGCCCGCTGGCCGGGTCGGCGAGCCGGTCCAGAAACCCCTCGGCGTCCTGCTCCTCCCGGCGGACCACGCGGCGGTAGCTCCGCACCTTGTTCACCGTCACCACCCGGAGCCACGCCCGGAACGACCCGTCCGCCCGGCGGTCGAACCCGGCCAGCCCCTTGAACACCGCGACCAGCACCTCTTGGGCGAGGTCGTCCGCCTCCGATGCCAGGCCCGCCCGCCCGACCCAGTGTCGGATGAGTGGCAGGTAGATGCCGTTCAGCCGCCCCCAGTCGCTCGCACCCGGGGGAGCGACCTTCAACCGCTCCAGGAGGCTGGCCGATGTCGTCGCCACGCCAAGCCCTCGGGCCGTGCGGCACCCCCGCTCGGACCATCGCCACGAGTCATCGAGTCGTGAGACCAGAGCCACCGGCGGGGAGGGAAGGCCCCGCCGGCTACGAACTTTCATCCGGGAGTGAAACCAGTCTAAGGGATCGTCGTCGGGCGTGCTATCCGAAACTCGGGGTCGCCCGGGAGTCGGACCGCGGGTTCGGTGGCGAGCGATGCGTGCCCCGGCCCGATCAGGGTGCTACGTCGCGGACTTCGCTCACGGCGACAGTCGGGCCGATTCACCGCTTCGGGGCGAGCGACCATCACCGGCCCGGGCTGCTGTCGTTCGCCCGGGCCGGATCGACCGTTCATCCGCCCCGGACCCGATCCAGACTGCTCCGCAACGCTCGGCCCTTCGCGGAGAGGTGGCCGTAGTGGCGGTGGACCATCGCCGTCGTCGTGTGACCGAGCAGTTCGGCGACGTGAGCGTCCGGCACACCGGCTTCCAAGGCGTCGGTGGCGAACGTATGGCGGTAGCCGCTGGTCAACGGCCGGCGGCCAAGCCGAGCTTCCGCTGGGCACGCTCCATCGCCTGCTTCCAGCCGGTCCGCTTCCACGGCTCGCCCCGGGTGTTCCGGAACAACGGGCCGGTCGGGTGTTTCGCCGCGAGGTCCCGGCATAGCGAGACGATGTCGTCGGGCAGGTAGATCGTCCGCAGCCGGCCGGTTCGGGCGGTCTTGTGCTCGGTCAGGACCCAGCACGCCCCGTCCCACTGCACATCGTTAGCTTCGATCCGGGCGACCTCACCCGGCCTCGCACCCGTACCCCGGACCGCCCGGAGGAAGTCCCGGAACTCCGGCGACACCGCTTCCAAGAGCCGGTCGTGTAGCTCCGAGTCGATCAACACTTCCGGCCCCCGACTCTTCGCCGGCGGCTTCTTCATCCCCTTGAGCGGGTTCGCGGTCAGCCGGCCTGTCTTCTCGGCCCACGAGTAGATGGTGCTGACCACGATCAGGGCGTACCGCTGGGTCGCCACCGCCCCCTTGCCCCGCTTCGCCCACTGCTCGACTTGGGCTTGGGTCAGGTCCTTCGGCTCGCGGGTTCCGAACGTGGCGACGAACGGCTTGACCGTCGAGCGGTAGGCGACGAACGTGCTCCGCTTCACCCGTCCGCCCGCGTCCGCCAGGAACTCCCGCACGAGATCGGCGACGGTGTACCGCATCGCCTCCGGTTGCGGGACCGGACTCGTCAACAACTCGGCGAACCGGGCGAACGCCTCGGCCTTACTCCCCCTCCCCTTGGCCAACTGGACCTGCCGGCCCGCGTGCCAGACGTACCACGAATCGTTCCCCTTGCGATACCACGGCCGACCCGTCTTCCGCATCGTTGGTGCACCAATCCGGGCACGCCAGCCGCGCTCACCCTACCGCCTGACGTTGTTCAGGTGCTCCAGGGCCAGCAGCAGGGCCTGGGTCCCTTTTCGCCCAAGTCCTTGTGCCCGGACGGCCTCGTAGAGCTGTTTGGAGAGGGCCAGCCCGGGCAGGCACAGGTTCATCCGCTCGGCCTCGGCCAGGGCGATCCCCAGGTCCTTCAGGAAGTGCTCGACGTAGAACCCCGGCTCGAAGTCGCCCTTCAGAATCCGCGGGCCGTAGATGTCCAGCGACTTGCTCCCGGCCGCCCCGACCGACACGCTCCGTAGCACCGTCTCCACGTCCAGCCCGGCCTTGTGGGCGTACAGCAGCCCCTCGCACAGGGCCACCATCGTCGACGAGATCAGCACCTGGTTCACCACCTTGGTGTGCTGGCCGGCCCCGGCCGGACCTTGATGCACGATCGTCTTGCCCATCGCCTCGAACAGCGGCCGGACCGCCTCCACCACCTCCGCGTCACCGCCGACCATGATGGAGAGGGCCGCGTTCCTGGCCCCCACGTCCCCGCCGCTGACCGGGGCGTCGAGGGCGTGGACGCCCTTCGCCCTCGCCGCCGCGTACACCTCCTTGGCCAGCCCCGGCTCGCTCGTCGTCATGTCCACCAGGACCGTCCCCGGCTTGCTCCCGGCCAGCAGCCCGTCCGGCCCGAGGAACACCTCCCGCACGTCCCGCGGGGTGCCGACGATGGCGAACACCACGTCCGACCGCTCGGCCACCTGCCGGGGGCCGTCGGCGGCGACCGCCCCCTGCTCGACCAGCGGTTGCAGCTTCTCCCGGGTGCGGTTGTAGACGGTCGCGGCGAAGCCCTTGGCCATCGCGTGCTGGCACATCCACCGGCCCATCACCCCGGTGCCGACCCAGCCGATCCGGGTGGCGCCCGGCCGAACCGCGGGGATTGTCATTGCGTAGGTCCCGTGAAGGGCGTATGTTAGTCCGCTACGTCCGTGCCGCACCGCCGCCGGGCCGCCGGCCCGCCGCCCTGGTAACGTAGCCGCCCCCGGCGGCCCCGCCACCCCGCACCCCGCAGCGATCCCGAAGGACGGACCCGCGTGGACCCGACCGCCCTGCCCACCCTCCGCGACCCGATCGTCCTGGTCCACGGGCTGGGCGGGTTCGACCGGCTCACCGGCTTCCGGCGGCGGCACGACTACTTCCGCGGCATCCGCGAGTACCTCCAGCGGGCCGGCAACCGGGTCTACGCCCCCCGGGTCAGCCCGACCGACGGGGTCGCCCGCCGGGCCGCCGACCTGAAGCGGTGCATCGACCGAATCGCCCCCCGCGGGCCGGTCCACCTGATCGCCCACAGCATGGGCGGGCTGGACGCCCGGTACATGGTCAGCCGGCTCGGGATGGACGGCCGGGTGCTGTCCGTCACCACCGTCGGCACCCCGCACCGGGGGACGGCGTTCGCCGACTGGGGGTGGCGGCGGCTGTCGGCCCTGACGGTCCCGTTCCTGCGGCTCTTGGGCATCACCTACCAGGCGTTCATCGACCTGCGGACCGACGCCTGCCGGCGGTTCAACGACGACACCCCGGACGTGCCGGGGGTGCGGTACTACTCGGTGGCCGGGGCGTGCGACCGGCCGTGGCTGGGGCCGGAGTGGCGGCTCCCGGCGGCCATCGTCAACCGGGCCGAGGGGCCGAACGACGGGGTGGTGTCGGTCGCGTCCGCCCGGTGGGGGGAGCACGCCGAGGTGTGGGACGGGGACCACCTGAACCTGGTCAACTGGCCGAACCGGCGGGCCAAGCGGAAGGGCGTCTGGGCCGACCGGTGCCCGTGGTACGGCCGGCTCTTGGGCCGGCTGGCCGACGCCGGGTTTTGACGGGGAGCCCACCGGTCCGGCCTCACACCACCCCGGCCTCGGTCAGGATGCGGTCACTCACCCCGCCCCAGATCGCCACCAGCAGCACGCACAGCACCCCGACCCGCCGGGCGGTCGTCCCGTCGGACCCGGCGAAGTACGGCACGAAGACCGCCCGCACCGCCCCCGGGAACGCCCCGGCCAGGAGCCCCACGACCGCCCCCCACAGGGCGAACACCCCGGCCCCGACGAACCCCACCCCCAGCACCTCCCGCACGTCCTCGGGCCCGGGAAAGACGCCCAACAGCCGGTCCTGGGTCGTGGTCGCGTCCGGGAACCTGGTCCGTAACTCCCCCCGGCCCCACAGCCCGGCCGTCGGGTAGAAGGTGCGGTACTGTGGGTTGTCCGGCCGGCCGGCCCGCTCCCACCGCTGGTGGTGGTCGGCGTCCTGGGTCATCGCGACGACCGCCGCCGTCGCCCCGAACGGCACGGCCACGACCGCCAGCAGCAGCACCGTGCTGACCAGGGCCACCGGCGGGTACAAGAGCCACCCCCGGGCCGGCCCGACCTCGACCCCCTGCTCCCGGGCGGCCGCCAGCCCGGCCCGGGCTAGGACGTAGCTGAGCACCAGGAACAGCGGGAACAGCGGGAAGGCCAGCACCCCCAGGGCGAACAGCCCGAACGCCAGGTACGCCAGCCGCCAGTCGTGCGGCCCCCGCCACAGCACCTCCCGGGCCACCCGCCACCGCTCCCGCAGGTACGGCCGGATGCCGGGGAATCCCGACCCCGCCGCCGGGGCCGCCCCCCGGGACGACGGCACCCACCCCGACGGCGGCCCCAGCCGGCCCAACACCGCCTCCAGGTCGCCCAGCCCGACCGGCCGGGCCGTCCCGACCAGCTCGTGCTCGATGTGCTCCCGGACATCGGCCGCGATCTCGTCCGCGGACACCTCCGGGGTCCGGGTCAGCACCGCCCGGACCTGGTCCAGATAAGCCGCCAGCCGGGCCTCGGCGGCGGCACTCAGCTCGATCCCGGCCGGACTCGCGGTCATGGCTGGCTCTCCGCACCGATGACGTAATCGATCCCGCTCCGCACCTCAGCCCATGCCGACACCATCGCCCCCAACAGCACCCGCCCGCGGGGGGTGAGCTGGTAGTACTTCCGGGCCGGCCCGTCCGGGGACTCGGCCAGGGCCGTCTCGACCAGCCCGTCCTTCTTGAACCGGCTGAGGATCGGGTAGATGGTCCCCTCCCCGATCACCAGCCCGGCCACCCCGGACAGCCGCTTGACGATGTCGTACCCGTACCGCCGGCCCCCCCGCAGGGCGGCCAAGACGCACAGGTCGAGCAGCCCCTTGCGGACCTGGGTCGTCCAGTTGGCCAGGAAGTCGGGGTCCATGCCGACACTATATGGCTATGCCAGGTAGCTGTCAATGGCCGGAACCTGGGAAAAACAAAACCCGCGGCGGGCGGCCGCGGGTCGGGGCGGGCCGGGCGGTCGCGCCCCCGGGTCAGCCGTTGAACGTCATCGACCAGTCGAGCAGGGTGCCGGTGTTCCCGATGACGTAGTCGGTGACGGTCAGGGTCCAGACGCCCCGGGCGTTGCGGCCGTTGTACGGGGCGAGCGCCGCCTCCGGCCGGAAGGTCCCGGCGAACGGGGCGGTGCCGGCCGAGATCGGGGTGGTCGCCGCGTCGCTGAACACCGTCCCGGTCAGGTTGTCCCCGGACCCCCCCCGGCGGTTGAACAGCCGCACCGCCGTCCCCGTCGGGCTGGTCAGGGTGATGACCATGTCCGACGTGTTGGGGTGGGTGATGTTCAGCCGGACGGTCAGGGAGGAGATGGTCAGGTCGCGGTCGACGGTGATCCGGCTGCGGGTCGCCCCGGGCTCGGCGATCGGCGTCGGGGTGGTGTTGGAGAAGGTGGTCCCGGCGGACGGCGGGTCGATGACGAACCCGCCGTTGAACACGTCCTGCCCGGGCTCCCCGTTCACCCCGTCCCCGTCCTGGTCCATCGGGTTGCCGGCCGTGTCGGTCACGTCCGGGCCGACCGCCACGGTATAGTTACCGGCCGCCGACTGGGCGGTGGTGAAGGTGATGTCGAACGTCTTCCCGTCGGCCCCGAACGCGGCGACGCTGGCGACGGCGACGCCCCCGCCCGGGCCGGACACGGCCACGTCGGCCGGGGCGAACGAGGCGGCGGCGACCGGCTCGTCGAACACCACCCGGACGGCCGACACCGGGCTCGACCCGGTGGCGTTCGGGGTCAGGGAGGTGACCGCCGGGCCGTCCAGGTCGACGACCGGGGCCAGGCCGGCGGCGGCGTTGAGCCGGCCGCCGGTGATCGTCCGGGTGGCGACCGAGGCGACCGGGTCGACCCCGCCGAGGAGCTGGGCGACGGCGTCGGCGACCGACAGCCCGGGGGACTGGGACCGGACCAGGGCGAACGCCCCGCTCACCTGCGGGGCGGCCATCGAGGTCCCGCTCATGGTGGTGTACCCGGTCCCCGGGTAGGTGCTGATGATCGACACCCCGGGGGCGGCCAGGTCGACCGTCGTGCGGCCGTAGTTCGACCACGACGCCAGGGCGTCGACCCGGTCGGTGGCGGCCACCGACACCACGTTGGCCACGTTGTAGTTGGCCGGGTAGAACGGGGTGGTGTCGTTGTCCGTCCCGTTGTTCCCGGCGGCGGCCACGAACACCTGCCCGCGGGTCTCGGCCCGGACGATCGCGTCCCGCATGCCGGTCGAGAACCCGCCCCCGCCCCACGAGTTGTTCGACACCACCGCCCCGTTGGCCGACGAGTAGTCGATGGACTGGATCCCGGCGCTGGTCGACCCGCCGTCCGGGCCGAGGAACCGGACCGGCATGATCCGGACCCGCCAGGCCATCCCGGCCACCCCGAGGGCGTTGTTCCCCATCGCCCCGATCGTCCCGGACACGTGGGTCCCGTGGGCCCCGCCGTCGGCCACCCGGTCGAGCGGGTCGTTGTCGTTGCTGTAGAAGTCCCACCCGACCAAGTCGTCGACCTTCCCGTTCCCGTCGGTGTCGACCCCGTCCTCCCACCCGGCCACCCGGGCGGAGGTGGTGCCGATCAGGTCCCCGCCGTCGATCCGCCCGTTCCCGTTCCCGTCGGTCGCCTTCCCCGCCCCGATGTTGACCGGGTCGTTCAGGTCGTAGAAGGTGATGATCCCGTCGGCGTCCACGTCCGTCAGGGCCGCCCGGGTGGCGGACGGAATCTCCGCCTCGTTAATCCAAATGTTCTTGTACAGGTCCGGGTGGGTGAAGTCGACCCCGGTGTCGATCACCGCCACCACCGTCCGCGGGCTGCCGGTGGTCACGTCCCACGCCTCGGGCGCGTCCACGTCGATGTCCGTCGTCGCGTTGTGCTGGGCGTACTGCGAGCCGAACCGGGTGTCGTTCGGGATGACCGCCGGGCGGTAGACGTAGTTCGGCTCGGCGGTGGCCACCCCGGGGGTGGTCAGCCACCCGGCGACCGCCTGGTCGACCGTCTGGCCGGGGGGCACCGCTTCGGCCCGGACCTCCGGGTTCGCCCCGGGGTCGGCGGTGCGGAACACCACGGCCACCGTGCCCGGGTCGAACTCGGGGGCGGTGGCCGACGGGACGGCCCGGTCCTCCAGGGCTTCCATCCGGAGTCGGGGGTTCGGGCGGTTGTTGACCAGACGGGGTCGCGGGAACGCCTTCATCGGTGCCCTGTCGGGAAGAGGTGAGTTGTTCGCCAGGCGTGGCGGAGGTCAGAAAGAATTAAGGTAACGGGCGGATAACCCGACTCGCAAGCACAATCGCCAAATTCCGCAGATTTCGAGCGCCGACCGTCCGAGAATCCGTCAGTCCCTACCTCGACGGGGCTACGACCCGGCCGCCGCCGGCAGTTCGACCGGCGTATCGGCGGTGGCCGCCGGGCCTGCCGGGGGCAAGACCGACCGCCGCCGCAGCCGCCCGGCCAGCCGCCGCGACCGGTCCGATAGGCCTTCCCAAAGCGAGTAAGCGACGGGGGTTACGAGCAGCGACAGGAGCAGTGACAGGATCTGACCGCCGAGGATGACCTTGGCCATGCTCGCCCGGGCGCTGGCCCCCGGCCCCCGGCCAAAGGCGATCGGGATCATCGCCGCGACGAGCATGATAGTCGTCATCAGGATCGGCCGCAGTCGGGCCTCGTTGGCCCGCAGGATCGCCTCCCGAACCGGCAACCCCTTGGCCCGTAACACGTTGGTGTAATCCACCTGGAGGATGCCGTTCTTCTTGACAATCCCGAAGAGCATGAACAGCCCGATCATGGCGTACACGTCGAGCGGCGTCCGGAGCAGCAACAGCGACACCAGGGCGAACGGCAGGGTCAGCGGCACCGCCAGCAGGATCGTGACCGGGTGCACCAGCGACTCGAATTGGGCGGCCAGGATCATGTACATGAAGATGAAGGCCAGGAGGAACGCCAGGGCGAAGTTCGAGTTCGAGTCCTGCATCAGCTTGGCCTCGCCCAGGAACTCGGACCGGTACTCCGGCGGCAGCCCCAAAGTCTTCACCTTCGCGCCCAGCTCCGGCAGCACCGTCCCCAGGGCCACCCCGGGGGCGAGGTTCGCCTGGACCGTCACCTGCCGCTGCCGGGCGTACCGCTCGATGGCCGCCGGGCCGCGCTCGCTGACCGGGTCGGCGACGGCCCGGAGTTCGACCGGCCGGCCGCCGGCCGCCGGCACCGTCAGGTTGAACACGGCGTCCGGCCGGTCCCGGCTGCCGAGGTCGGCCCGCAGCCACACGTCGTACTGGTCGGCCCCGTCCTTGAACTTCGACACCGGCTCGCCGCCGACGAGCAGCCCGAGGGCGGTGGCGATCCCCCGCGGGCTGACCCCCTGGTCGGCGGCCGCGTCCCGGTCGATCCGCACCCGCAGCTCGGGGCTGCGGCTGGCGGCGTTGGTGTCCACGTCGGTGAACCGGCCGTCGGCCTTCATCCGGCGGACGAGTTCGCCGGCCGCGGCGTTCAGCTTGTCCATGTCCGGCCCGCGGAGGCTGACATCGACCTGGGCGTTCTTGAACGCGCTGGAGCTGAACAGCTTGACCTCCTGCACGGCGGTCCGCAGGTCCGGGTAGTCGGCCAGCACCCGGCGGGCGTCGGCCATCGTGTCCCGCTGGCCGAAGGCCCGGGTCGTCAGGTCGGTCATCTTGCAGTAGATGGTGACGGCGGTGACATCGCCCTGGCCCTTCGGGGCCTTGCCGTCGGTCGGGCCGATGGTGGTGAACACGTTGGTGACGCCCGGCAGGTCCTTCAGCCGGCCTTCCAGCTCGCGGCACGTCTCGCTGGCCCGGGCCAGGGTGTACCCCTCGGGCAGTGTGATGGCGACCTCGAACTCGCTCTGGTCGTCCTTCGGGACGAAGTCGCTGCCGACCAGCCCGAACAGCACGGGCGTGCTGAGGAACGTCAGCACCGTCAGCAGGACGACCGCCCACCGGTGCCGCAGCGACCACCCGAGCAGGGCGACGTACCCGCGGGTGAGCCACCCGGAGGGGTGTCCGGGCGAGCCGGGAGCGTGAGCGACCGGAGGAGCACACTCCGGTCGCTCACGCTCCCGGCTCGCCCGACGCACCGGTTTCAGGAACCGGGCGCACAGCATCGGGGTGAGGGTGAAGCTGACGCCCATGCTCAGCAAGACGGCGAACCCGACGACGAACCCGAAGCTGTTGAAGAACCGCCCGACCTGCCCGGACATGAACGCGATCGGGGCGAAGAT
>JAIEQN010001002.1 GCA_019747685.1 Gemmataceae bacterium | reverse complement strand
GCAGCGGCCTCCGTCGAGGACGGGCGCCGCTACCGAGGCGCAACGGCCGTGCCGGCGGGTTGTGTCACAGCCTTTAAGGGGGTGATGCCGGCCGTAACCCCAGCGAGTCGGGCGGCCCCGACGCGGTCGGCCCTCCCGGTCCGCAGGTTCGCCCGTGCCAGTAGGATCAGCCCGGTCCCGAGCGCGGCGATCAGGACCAGGTACCACCGCTGCCAAATCGGGTCGCCAGGGTCCGCCGCCGGCCGGGGCATTAACACCGGTGAAGGCCCCGCGCCCGGACTGGTCACCCGTAAGTAGACCAGCCGTCCCCGGTATGCGGCGGCCTCGACACGGACTGGTATGTCCGTCCGATCTGCGTCGGTTCCGACCCATACCATCCAGCGGTCGGCTGGGGCGACGAAGTGGGGCGGCTCGTCCACGGGGCGAAAAGCCGCCCGGTCCAATCCTGAGGCGGCGAATACGAGGTTCCAGTTCGGGTCGGCCGGGCCTGCTATACCCGGGTCTGGGGTGGCATGGAACTCTACCAGTCGGCCCTTGACATCGAGTAGAGCGGTCGCCATCCCTGGTGTGATCAGCGGCGGGTCGGCGGGGGTGATGGGTCCGGGTCTTGTAGCGGTCAGCGGCCCTTGGCTCTGTCGGTACCAGAAAAAAGTTCCGGCCGGGCGGCCGTAGGCCAAGGTCAGCCAGCGGCTCTCTCCGGGGGCGGCATGGAACAGTCGGTCGAGATACTCAACGTCGTCCTGAATCCCCCAGGCTGTATCGGCCGGTGGGTCGGAGTAGCCGAACCGGCCGATCAACTGCCGGGCCTGGAACGCGAGTTCGGCGGGTGGGTGCGCGAACGGCACCCGACTGAAAAGCCGAACTCGCTCGTTTAGGATGGCTACCGCCCCGATCCCGATCAGGACGGCCGCCAGCAGAGCCAGGCCGACCCACGGCCGGATCAGCCCGACCTCGCCGGCGTCGGCCACCAGCTTCGGCGACGGCGTCTCGCCGGCCGCCAGGGCGGCCAGCACCTCGGCCGCCGACCGCGGCCGGCCCGCCGGGTCCGGCTCCAGGCACCGCAGGATCACCCGCTCGACCGCCGGGTTCAGTCCGGCGACGTGCGAACTCGGCTTCGATGGCGGCGCGTCCCGCTTCGCGTCCGCGAACGCCCGCCGGCCGGTGAACAGCTCGTACAGCACCAGCCCGAGGGCGTACACGTCGCTCCGGGCCGTCACCTCACGCCCGGCCGCCTGCACCGGGGCCTGGTACAGTGGCGTCCCCGACCGCACCTCGGTCGCGGACAGGTCCTCAGCCGCGGCCGCCAGCCCGAAGTCGGTCAGCCGGACCCGGCCCCGGCCGTCGAGCATGACGTTGGCCGGCTTCAGGTCCCGGTGCAGCAACCCCTGGTCGTGGACGGCGGCCAGGGCCCCGCACAACTGCCGGGCGATCTCAATGCCCTTCACCTCCGGCACCCGCCCGACCCGCTTGAGTAGCGACGCCAGGTCCTCGCCGTCGATGTACTCCATCGTCAGGAATGGCTGCGACCCGTGTTCGGCGAGGTCGTACACCCGGCAGACGTTGGGTTGGCTGACCTTCCGGGCGGCCGCGACCTCCTTGCGGAACCGGGCCAGCCGGTCCCCGTCGGCGGCCAGGTGCTCGGGCAGGAACTTCAGTGCGACCGGCTGGCCGAGGGACAGATCGTCGGCCCGGTAGACCTCGCCCATCCCGCCCCGGCCGAGGGCCGCGACGACCCGGTAGCGGCCGGCCAGGACCGTACCCGGGGCGAACCGCTCGCCCGGAGGCGGCGGCAGGTACGGGCCGGTCGGTTCGGGGTCGTGGTGCATGGGCGGCGGGTCCCGGGGGTCATGTTACCCTTCGTCCTGCTCCCGCAGCCGGGCCAGGACGCCGTAGTCCTCCAGGGTGGTCGTGTCCTGCGACCCCTCCTTGCCGGCGGCGATGTCCCGCAAGAGCCGCCGCATGATTTTGCCGCTCCGGGTCTTCGGCAGGGCGTCCGTGAACCGCACGTCGTCCGGCCGGGCCAGCGCCCCGATGTCCTTGGCTACATGCGCCTTCAGCTCGGCCTTCAGCTCGTCCGACGCGGCGTGCCCGGCCTTGAGGGTGACGAAGCAGCAGATCGCCTCCCCCTTCAGGTCGTCCGGCCGGCCGACCACCGCCGCCTCGGCGACCTTCGGGTGATGCACCAACGCGCTCTCGACCTCCATCGTGCTCAGCCGGTGGCCGCTGACGTTCAGGACATCATCGACCCGGCCCATCACCCAGATGTACCCGTGCTCGTCCCGCCGGGCCCCGTCGGCGGTGAAGTAGATGCCCGGGTAGTTGTTCCAGTAGGTCGCCTTGAACCGCTCCGGGTCGCCGTAGATGGTCCGCATCATGCTCGGCCACGGCCGCTTGACCACCAGGAACCCGCCCTGGTTGGCCGGGACCGGGTTGCCGGCCTTGTCCACGATTTCCGCGGCTATCCCCGGTAGCGGCTTCGTCGCGCTGCCGGGCTTGGTCGGCACCGCCCCGGGCAGCGGCGAGATCATGATGGCCCCGGTCTCGGTCTGCCACCAGGTGTCGACGATCGGGCAGCGGCCGCCGCCGATCACCTCGTGGTACCACATCCACGCTTCCGGGTTGATCGGCTCGCCGACCGTCCCGAGCAGCCGGAGGCTGGACAGGTCGTGGGCCTTCGGCCAGTGGTCGCCCCACTTCACGAACGCCCGGATGGCGGTCGGGGCGGTATAGAACACCGTCACCTTGTACTTCTCGACGAGGGCCCAGAACCGGTCTTCCTTCGGATGGTTCGGGGCGCCCTCGTACATGACGACGGTGGTGCCGTTGGCCAGCGGGCCGTACACGATGTAGCTGTGGCCGGTCACCCAGCCCACGTCCGCGGTACACCAGTAAACGTCGTCCTCCTTGATGTCGAAGACCCACTTGTGGGTCAGCGACACCCCGAGCAGGTAGCCGGCGGTGGTGTGCAGCACGCCCTTCGGCTTCCCGGTGCTGCCGGAGGTGTAGAGGATGAACAGCGGGTGTTCGCTGTCGAGCGGCTCGGCCGGGCAGTCGGTGGCAGCCTTCGTGGCCAGCTCGTGCCACCAGTGGTCCCGGCCGGCCTTCATCTCCACCGGCGTGTTGCACCGGTTCAGGACGATGCAGTGCTCGACCGTCGGCGACTTGGCCAGGGCTTCATCGACGTTCGCCTTCAGCGGCACCACCTTGCCCCGCCGCCAGCCGCCGTCGGCGGTGATGACCAGCTTCGAGCCGGCGTCGTTGTTGCGATCCGCGACGGCGTCGGCCGAGAACCCGCCGAAGACGACCGAGTGCGTCGCCCCGATCCGGGCACAGGCGAGCATTGCCACCGCGGCCTCCGGGACCATCGGCAGGTAGATCGTGACCCGGTCACCCTTGCCGATGCCCAGCCCCTTGAGGACGTTGGCGAACCGGCACACCTCGGCGTGCAGCTCCCGGTACGTCAGGGTGCGGGTGTCGCCCGGCTCGCCCTCCCAGAGGATGGCCGTCTTCTCCCCGCGATCCTGGAGATGCCGGTCGAGGCAGTTGGTGCTGGCGTTCAGCTTCCCGCCGACGAACCACTGGGCGTGCGGGGCCTCGGACCAATCCAGGACCGCCTGCCACGGCTCGAACCAGTCGAGCGTCTGGGCCTGCTCGGCCCAGAAGCCGTCGGGGTCGCGATCGGCCCACGCGGCCAGCCGGTCCCGCTCAGCCTCCCCGACGTGGGCCTTCTCGGCGAAGGCGGCCGGCGGCGGGAACAGCCGGGTCTCCTTCAGCACGCTGGTGATGTTCTTGTCGGGAGAGGACATGGCGGGTTCCTGGTAGGGCCGGCTGTGCCGGCCGTGGTCGCAAGACGGCCGGCACAGCCGGCCCTACAAAAAGGGCGGCCGGTTGCGTACAGGTTAGGCCACCGCCCGGCGGACCGCAACGGATCACCCATGCCGAAGGACGGCTTTACGATCGGCCTCGTCCAGATGCGGATGGCCGCGGACAAAGAGCGGAACCTGGCCGCCGCCGAGGTGGCGATCGCCGACGCGGCCAAGCGCGGGGCCGAGGTTGTCTGCCTGCCGGAGTTGTTCACCGGGTACTACTTCTGCCAGAAGGAGGACCCGGCCCTGTTCGACCTGGCCGAGCCGATCCCCGGGCCGAGCGAGGCCCGGCTGGCGGCCGTCGCGAAGGCCAACAACGTGGTCGTGGTCGGGTCGCTGTTCGAGAAGCGGATGGCCGGGGTGTACCACAACACCGCGACCGTCCACGACGCGAACGGCGAGCTGCTCGGCCTGTACCGCAAGATGCACATCCCGGACGACCCGCTGTTCCTCGAAAAGTTCTACTTCACCCCCGGCGACCTCGGGTTCAGGGTGTTCACCACCCCGCCGGCCAAGGTCGGCACCCTCGTCTGCTGGGACCAGTGGTACCCCGAGGCTGCCCGGCTGACGGCCTTGCAGGGGGCCGAGGTGATCTTCTACCCGACGGCCATCGGCTGGCACCCGAAGGAGAAGGCCGAATACGGCGAGGCCCAGCAGTCGGCCTGGGAAACCAGCATGAGGGGCCACGCCATCGCCAACGGCACCTACGTCGCCGCCGTCAACCGGGTCGGCCACGAGGTCCTGGTCGGCGACGGGCTGGAGTTCTGGGGCGGGTCGTTCGTGTCCGACCCGTTCGGCCGGGTGGTGGCCAGGGCGTCGGCCGACCGCGAGGAAGTGCTGGTCGTCTCGTGCGACCGCAAGAAGATGGAGGACGTGCGGCGGAACTGGCCGTTCTTCCGCGACCGCCGCATCGACGCCTACCAGGGGATCGTCAAGCGGGTGGCCGACTAGGCGAGCGGGGGCGTCAGCCCCCCGGTTCGTTCGCACGTCTGGCCCGTAAGGTGATTCAACCGGGGGGCTGACGCCCCCCGCTCGCCAGGAGTTCCGCATGTCCCTCCCCCGCTGCCTCGCCGTCCTCGCCCTGCTCGCGGTGCCGGCCGCCGCGCCGGCGGCCGACTGGAAGCCGGCCCCGGCCCCGCTGATGACCAAGTGGGGCAAGGCCGTCACCCCCGAGAACGCCTGGCGGGAATACCCCCGGCCGCAGCTCGTCCGCAAGGACTGGCAGAACCTGAACGGGCTGTGGGACTACGCCATTACCCCGAAGGGGGCGGCCAAGCCCGAGACGTGGGACGGCCAGATCCTCGTCCCGTTCGCCGTCGAGGCGGCCCTGTCCGGCGTCGGCAAGCGGGTCTCGCCGGAGCAGAACCTGTGGTACCGGCGGGCCGTCGAGGTCCCGGCCGGGTGGAAGGGGAAGCGGGTGCTGCTCCACTTCCAGGCGGTCGATTGGGAGGCGACGGTGTGGGTCAACGGCAAGGAGTTGGGCACCCACAAGGGGATGTCCGACCCGTTCTCGTTCGACGTCACCGACGCGCTGACGGACGGCAAGGGCGAGGTCGTCGTCCGGGTGTGGGACCCGACCGACACCGCCAGCCAGCCCCGCGGCAAGCAGGTGATGAAGCCCGGCGGCATCTGGTATACCCCGGTCACCGGCATCTGGCAGACCGTGTGGATGGAGCCGGTCCCGGAGGCCCACATCGAGCGGGTCGTTGCCACTCCGGACATCGACACCGGCCACGTCACGTTCGCCGTCACCTGTCGCGGCACCCAGCCGGGCGATTCCGTGATGGTCAGCATGAAGAACGGGAGCGCGACCATCGGCAACGGGGCCCGGGTCGGCACCCCGATCCGGGCGCGTGTTGTGAACCCCGAGTTGTGGTCGCCGGATTCCCCACACCTCTACGACATCTCCGTCACCATCACCCGAAAGGTCGGGGACGGCGAGGTCCGCGTTGACGAGGCCGGCTCGTACTTCGCCATGCGGAAGGTCAGCGTCGGCAAGGGGGCGGACGGCGTCCTCCGGCTGCTGCTGAACAACAAGCCGCTCTTCCAGGTCGGGCCGCTCGACCAGGGGTGGTGGCCGGACGGGCTGCTCACCCCGCCGAGCGAGGACGCCCTGCGGTACGACTTGGACGTGCTCAAGAAGCTCGGGTTCAACATGCTCCGCAAGCACATCAAGGTCGAGCCGGCCGCCCTGTACCGGCACTGCGACAAGATCGGCCTGCTGGTCTGGCAGGACATGCCGAGCGGGTTCGTCGAGAAGACGCAGTTCGTCCAGCCGAACGACGGGAAGGACGCGACCTTCACCGACGCGGACAAGAAGCAGTTCCGGGCCGAACTCAAGGCCGAGATCGACCACCTCCGGTTCTTCCCGTGCATCTACTGCTGGGTCCCGTTCAACGAGGGGTGGGGCCAGCACGACACGAATGACATCCTCAAGTGGGTGAAGGAGTACGACCCGACCCGGCTGGTCAACGGCCCGAGCGGGTGGACCGACCGCGGCCACGGGGACATGAAGGACATGCACAAGTACCCGGGGCCGGGGATGTTCCCGGTCATGCCCGACCGGGTGTCGGTCCTGGGTGAGTTCGGCGGGCTCGGGCTGCCGCTCCCGGGCCACCTGTGGAAGGACAGCAAGGACAACTGGGGCTACCGGACGCTCAAGACGACCGAAGAACTCCGGGACGGGTACAAGCAACTGATCCGCCGGCTCCACCCGCTGATCGGCAAGGGCCTCGCGGCCGCCGTCTACACCCAGACCACCGATGTCGAGGTCGAGGTGAACGGGCTGATGACCTACGACCGGGAGGTGCTGAAGTTCGACCCGGCCGAGACGGCCGGCTGGCACAAGGAGCTGTTCGGCCCGCCGCCGACGTTCCGGGAGCTGGTGCCGACCTCGCAGAAGGCCGGGCAGCGGTGGAGGTACACGACCGCCAAGCCGGCCGACGGGTGGGAGCAGCCGGGGTTCGACGCCGCCGGGTGGGCCGAGGGGGAGGGCGTCCTGGGCACCAAGGGCACCCCGGGGGCGGAGGTCCGGACCGAGTGGAAGTCGCCGGACGTGTGGGCCCGGCGGGCGGTCGAGCTGAAGGAGCTGCCGAAGGGCGAGCCGATGCTGCTGATCCTGCACGACGAGGACGCCGAGGTGTACGTCAACGGGGTCCTGGCGGCGAAGGTGGCCGGGCACACCGGCGAGTACATGGAGGTGCCGCTCTCGGACGCCGGGCGGAAGGCCCTGAAGGCCGGGCCGAACGTGATCGCCGTCCACTGCCACCAGACCCGCGGCGGCCAGTCGATCGACGTGGGGCTGGTCGAGGCGGTGCCGGGGAAGTGACCCGGCGGCCGGCCGACCCGGGGAATGGTTCCAGGCCGGACACACCCCCCGCGGCTGACGAATCCGGCCGAGGCCGAACAAATCCCGGTCCGACCGACACCCGTTAGAACCGGGACAGCCGGTACGGCGTCGGGTCGAGGTGGGGCTTTTCTCGCCCCACCAGCTCCGCCACCAGCCTCCCCGTCCCGGTCGCCATCGACAGCCCGAGCATGTTGTGCCCGGCGGCGATCAGGACGTTCCCCAGCGACGGGCTGCGGTCGATGACCGGTAGCCCGTCCGGGGTCATCGGCCGCCAGCCCCACCATTCTTCCTGAACGGGTTCCGCCAGCGGGTCTCGGAGGTACAGCTTGGCCGCGCCGGTCAGGATGCCGAGCCGGCTACGGTTCATCGTCGCATCGTAGCCGGCGAACTCCATCGTCGAGCCGAGCCGGTAGCCGGATCGGAACGGCGTCACCGCCACCCGATGTTCCTCGAAGATGAGCGGGTAGGTCGGGCAGACCGCCGGCCGGGGCATGGTCACCGAGTACCCCTTGCCCGGCTGGATCGGCACCCGGCAACCCAGCTCGCGGTTGAGCTGCGGCGTCCACGCCCCGGCGGCGACCACGAACTCGTCGGCCTCCGCGTCGCCGGCCGCCGTCCGTGCCGCCTTCGCCGCGCCGCCCTCACGCACGAACCCGGTCACTTCGGCATTCTCGCGGACCTCCACCCCGAGGCCGGTGAGGACCCGCCGGAGTTCACCCATCAGCCGGTCCGGCCGGAGGTGGGCGTCGGACTCGTACAGGTAGCCGCCGGCGTTCCCGGGCAGCAGGGCGGGCTCCAAGGCGAGCAGGGCGTCGGCGTCGAGCCGCCGGGCCGGGGTGCCGAACGTTGCGGTCAGGAGTTCGTCGACCGGGGTGTAGTGGTCGAACGCGGCCCGGGAGCGGAACACGAAGAGCAGCCCCTTCGTCTCCCACTCGCATTCGAGCCGTTCGGCGGCGATCAGCTCATCGAACAGGACGCGGGACGAGGTGAGGAGCGCCTGGATGGCCCGGCCGGCGGCGAGCATGTCCGGCCCGTTGCACCGCCGGGCGAACCCCAGAAACCAGCCGGGGTTCTTCAGCACGACCGCCGGCCGGACCTTGAGCGGCGAATTGCGGGCGAACAACGTCTTGAGCGTCGACCGGACGGCCCCGGGGGCGGCCAGCGGCAGGACGTGGCTCGGGCAGACGTACCCGCAGTTGGCGTGCGAGCACCCCTTCCCGAACCCGCCCCGGTCGAGGACGGTCACCCGCCACCCGGCCCTCGCCAGGTAGTACGCGGAGCACGCCCCGACCACCCCGCCGCCGACGACCACCACCCGGCCGGCCATGACCACCCCGCCTTACTTCTTGGTCGCCGTCGACAGCGGGAAGTCGTCGGTCCGGAACGGCGTCGCCGGCAGCCCGTCCTTGTTGTACAGGTTGACCACCGGGTAGTTCTTCCACCCGAACCGCACCGCCACCGGGGCCGACACCTTGTCGCAGGTGACGACCACCGTGTCGCCCTCGATCTTGGCCGCCGCCGGGTGGAAGACCCGGTCGTCGCCGCAGACGGCGAAGCCGTTGAGCGTCTGGTATTTGGCCGCCAGCCCCTGCCCGACGTGGTCGAACGACAGGACCGCCCGCGGGCCGTCCACCTTCAGGTCCTTGAACACCGGCCCGGACCCGGCCACCTTCAGGCCGTAGGTCCCGGCCTCGGCGGCCAGGGCCAGCCGGGTGCCCGGCGTCGCCTTGTCCCGGGGGTGGATGTCGATCAGGTCGCCGGCGTCGGTGATGACCGCCATCCCGACGTTCTTGAGCGCCTTCGTGGCCAGCAGCTGCGCCTCGCGGAGTTCGGCCCACTGCACCCCGTCGGCGTCGTTGGCGTGCCACGGGGCGAGCTGCACGCAGTAGAACGGCAGGTCGGACTGCCACTTGGCCCGCCAGTCCGAGATCATGGCCGGGAACAGGGTGCGGTACTCGGCCGCCCGGCCGGCGTTCGACTCGCCCTGGTACCAGATCGCCCCCTTCACCGCGAACGGCAGGAGCGGGTGGATCATCGCGTTGTACAAGCTCGCCGGGGTGTGCGGGCCGACCGGCTCCTTCTTCTCGGCGGCCGCGGCCGCCGCCTTGGTGGCGTTCTCGACGTAGTACGCCAGCTCCGGCACCGCCTTCAGGGCCTCGGCGCTGGCCCACGCCTCGGCCGGGGTGCCGCCCCAGGACGTGTGGATCAGCCCGACCGGGACGCCCAGGGCCTTTTGCAGGTGCCGGCCGAAGTGGTACGCGGTGGCCGAGAACGGGCCGACCGTCTCGGGCGAGCACTCGTCCCACTTGGTGAAGTGGCCGAGGTCGGCCATGTCGGTGATGGGGGCGGTGGCCGTCCGCTTCTTGACGGTGAACAGCCGCAGGTTCGGGTTCTTCGCGGCGGCCTTGACCATCGCCGGCTCCCCGCTCCAGTCGACCGCCCACTCCATGTTCGACTGGCCGGAGCAGACCCAGACCTCGCCGACGGCCACGTTCCCCCGCTCGACCTTGGTCCGGCCGTAGACGCTCAGGGTCAGCCCGGTGCCGGGCTGCTGGGCCGGCAGCCGGACCGCCCACCGGCCGTCGGCGCCGGCCTCGGTCGCGGCGGCCGCCCCGGACCCGGGGCCGGTGCCGAGGACGACCCGGATCGCCTCGCCCGGGGCGGCGGTCCCCCAGACCGGCACCTCGGTGCCCTGCTGGAGGACCATGTTGTCGGTGAAGAGCGGGTGGAGCTTGACATCGGCCGGGGCGGCGGGCGTGAGCAGCCCGACGGCGACGACGACGAGGGCGGCCCGGAACGGGGGCATGGGGGAGGCTCCGCGACGGGGGGAGGGAGGCGTGCGGAGACGAGCTTAGGCGGAAGTGGGTCCGGCCGCAACGGGCGCGACAGCGATTTCAGGGCGTCGTGCGGCGGGACGCGAGGAGCTGGACGAACGCGGCGTGCTCCGGCGACGCCAGCCCGCGGTTGAGGGCGGCCATCACGGCCGGCATGTCGCCGCCGATCAGGGCCGCGGGGTCGAGCCACAGGCCGGGGAAGGCCGCGCTCTTGAGCAGCCCGTCGGCCGGGTCGGGGGCGAGCGGGTCGAACCGCCCGGCCCGGTTCACGAACCAGTCGACGGCGTCGTCGTACACCCGCCAGACCAGGTACTCGGACACCTTGTTGCGGCGGTAGGCGGTGAGCTTGTTGCCGAGGTCGATGCTGGCCGAGCTGGCGGCCACCTCGACGACCAAGTCCGGGGCCCGGCGGATGTACCGATGCTTCTTGGTCAGGCGGACCCGGCCGCCGTAGTCCGGGAGGACGAACAGCAGCACGTCCGGCTGGGGCTCGTTGTCCGGGTCGAGCCGGACGGTCGAGTTGTCCCCGCCGGAGGTTCCGGGGGTACCCACCTTGTACGCCCCGAGCCAGGTGATGACATCGAAGTGCGGCTCGCCGTGGTAGCCGTGGCTGACCGGCGACCCCATGTAGACCTCCCCCTCGATGAGTTCGGCCTTCTTGACGTCCGGCATGGCCTCGTACCGCCGCTCGAACTCGGTCCGGGTTAGCCGGTCGCCGGATTCCAGCGGCGGGATGCCCCGGCCGGTCGCCGGGCGGGTGGTCGGGTTGCGGGTCGACATGCCGTCCTCCTCCGCCCGTCAGTTTACCCCACGAACGGGGCGGCCCGCAACGTCCGCCGCGGGCCGCCCCGGCCGCGGCCCTACTTCTTGTCCTTATCGCCCTTGCCGTCGTCCTTGACCTCCACCACCTCCGCCTTCTTGGCCCCGTCCTTGACCAGGTCGGCCGCCTTCTCGGCCCCGCCCTTCTCCTTGTACCCCTCGCTCGACCCGGCCACGACCTTGCCGTTGGCCGCCTTGAACCGCCACCGGTACTCCTTCTTCTCGTCCTCGTACACCTCGAACTTCCCGGCCGCCCCGCCGCTCTGGACCAGCTCGATCCCCCGCTTGGCGTCCGCCTTGTCCTTGTACCCCTGGCCGCCGGTGGCCAGCACCTTGTTGTTCCCGGCCTTCAGCCGCCACCGGTACTCGTCGGCCTTGTCCTTGTACAGCTCGAACTTCAGCTTCGGGGCGTCCTTGTCCTTCTCCTTCTGGGCCGGGGCCGGCCCGGCGAGGGCCAGCACGGTCCCGAACAGCGGCAGGGCGAACAGCAGGCGGGAGGCGGTCACGGTCGGACCTCCGGGAACGGGTACGGGCGACGCGGTGAGGCTACGCGGCCCGCCGGCCGGCCGGCCAGGGGCATTCCGGCGGATCGGCCCGGCCGGCAGTTGCCCCCGGTAAAGTCGGCCGGTAGGGTGGAATGGCCCGACCGGGACCCGACCATGACCCGCCTGCTCGCCCTCGGTGCCGCCGGCTGCCTCGCCGGCCTGTTCCTGACCGCCCCGGCCGGCCCGCCGTTCCCGCCGCCGAAATCGCTCGGCCCGGTCGACACCTACGGGGCCAACGTCCGCCGGGCGATGGGGCTCATGGCCGCCAGCACGCCCGAGAAGCGGAACACCGTCCGGGTCCTGTTCTACGGCCAGTCGATCACCGAGCAGGCGTGGACCAAGGCCGTCGCCGACGACCTGCGGAAGCGGTTCCCGCACGCCAACCTCGTGATCGAGAACCGGGCCATTGGCGGGCACAGCAGCCAGCTCCTGTGGCGGACGGCCGAGGCCGACCTGTACCCGTTCGACCCGGACCTGTTGATCTTCCACGTCTACGGCTCGCACACCGACTACGAGAGCATCCTCCGCCGGGTCCGGGAGCGGACCACGGCCGACATCCTGCACACCACCGACCACCTGGCCGCCCGCGACGCGGTCGACGAGCCGACCGACCCGGCCGGCCTGACCCCGAAGCAGTGGGAGCCGTGGTTCAACCACGCCTTCCTGCCCGAGATGACCAACAAGTATCGGACCGAGTTGGCCGACGTGCGGGGCCTGTGGAAGCAATACCTGCGGGACTACGGGCTGAAGCCGCAGGACCTGCTCAAGGACGGCGTCCACCTGAACGCCCGGGGCGACTTCCTGATGGCCGAGGTCGTCAAGGCCCACCTCCGGTCCGACCCGGACGCGCAGGCCGGGTCGGACGACCGGGTGAAGGCGCTCACCGTCGGGAAGGAGATCGATTGGAAGGACGGCAAGCTGACCGTACCGTTCGAGGGGAACCGGGTGGTGCTGGTTTGCAAGCCCGGGGGGGGGCCGCCGGCGGCCGTCCGGATCGACGGGAAAAAGCCGGCCGAGTTCGCCGAGTGCTATGCCGCGACCCGGGCGACCGCCTTCCCGAATACCAACTGGCCGGTCCTCCTGCGGGTCTCGGGGGACAAGCCGTGGGCGGTCGAGGACTGGACGCTGACCGTCACCGAGGTGTCGGCCGACGGCAAGGCGGGCCAGTTCGCCGTGGCCGGGTCGGTGACGGGCGAGGACGGGGCCGGGGAGGTCGGCCGGCGGTTCGTGTCCCGGTCCGGCCGGGTGGTGATCGACCCGGCGGACTGGAACCTGGAGTACTGCTACCGGGTGTTCAAGCGGCCGCTGCCGGTCCCGTTCGCGGTCCGGTGGAAGACGTACCTCCGCGGCACCGACGAGTTCGTGTCCCCGGGCGTGAAGGACCCGGCGGTCGAGCCGGCGGTGACGGCCGCGGCCGGGTTGCCGAACGGGAAGCACGTCCTGGAGTTGGCCGGCCGGCCGGGGGTGCCGGTGGCCGCCGTCCGGGTCTACCGGCCGGACCGGCCGAAGCCGTGACCGCGGGCCGGCGGCCGGCCTACTCCGGCGGCAGTCCGAAGGGCTCGAAGGTCTGGGACCGGGCGCCGTACCCGGGCGGGGCGGGGGCGAGCTTGAGCTTGAACACCTTCCGCTCGCCGGCCCGCTCGACCTCCAGCTCCAGAACCACCCCCGGCCGGTGGGCGGTGATGTGTCGGATGACCTCCTGGAACCCGGCCGGGTTGAGGCTACCGACCCGGACGATCAGGTCGCCCGGCCGGACCCCGGCCTTGCCGGCCGGCAGGTCCGGGAAGACGGTCCCGATGTAGAGGCTGTTTTCGTCCCGGGCTTGGACCCCGATGACCGGCTTGGCCAGCGGGTCCGGGGCGGGGGCGGCCCCGGCCGGGACCGGGGCCAGGCACGGGCCGAACGCGGCCCACCCGATCAGGCTGGCGGTCAGTCCGGACATGGCACCCCCCGGTGTGGCCGGCGGCCGGCCGTACCCTTCACAGATGGCCGATACCCGGGCGGTTGTCAACCGGGAAGTCGGGGCCGTTACGTCGGGCGAAGCGGCGGCCGGTAACGGCGCTTCTCCCGCGCACGATCGTCGGTCCGACCGGGTTAATTGGTTCGGCCGCAGGGTGTGTGGGTTCCCGAACCAAACCAATGAGAACCGCCGGCGGCCGGGGTAGGCCCTACAGCCCGTAGAACCGGACCGCGTTGTCGTGGAACAGCTTCTTCTGCTGGTCCTCCGGCCGGCCGGCCACGACCGCCTGGAGGGCGGTGGCCCAGTCGGCGTACTTCTCCACCCCGAGCAGGCAGACCGGCCAGTCCCCGCCGAACATCACCCGGTCCGGGCCGAACACGTCGAGGGTGTGGTTGATGACGGGGGCCAGGTCGTCGAGGGTCCACTTGCCGCGGGCCAGGGCCGAGGCGATGAACCCGCTCACCTTGCCGACGACGTTTTTCCGCTTGGCGATCTCGGCCATGTCCCTCTTCCACCGCTCCCGCTCGGCCGGTGTGTGCTTCAGGTCGCCGTTGCCGCAGTGGTCCAGGATGAACCGGGTGTTCGGGCACCGGTCCACCAGCTTCGCGTGCTCGGGTAGCTCGGCCGGGCGGACGCACAGGTCGAAGGAGAGGCCCAGCTCGCCGAGTAGCTGAATACCCTTCACGAACTTCGGGTCGAGGTAGTAGTCGGGCGTCGTTTCCTTGACGTGTAGCACCTGGCGGATGCCCTTGACGTACTTGTGGCCCTTGAACTGTTTGGCGTACTTCTCGAACCCGTCGGAGTTCGGCCGGCCGGACACCACCGCCGCGCAGGTCGGCGTCTTGCCCGATTCGCACAGCCCGATGACGTAATCGGCCTCGGCCTGCTGCTGCTCGGGGACCACGTCCACTTCCATGTACACCGCCTTGACGACGTTCAGCCCCTTGGTCTCCTCGGCGTACTCCGTCGGGGTGAAGCTGTGGCCGAGGATTTTCCCGGCCGGGGCGTCGGGTTCGAGCCAGTTCAGCTTGAACTTCGTCAGGTCCCAGAGGTGCTGGTGGGTGTCGACGATCGGGAGCATGGCGGGGCGCTCCGGGCGGGCGGTGGCGGGGAGGGCGGCCGCGGCGGCGGTCGCGGCCAGGAAGTCGCGGCGGGTCATGGGGTACTCCCGTGCGGGTGGGGCCGATTGTAGCACCGGCCGCCGCCGCCCGCCATAAACTGACGGCATGACGACACCCCGCCGGGTACTGGTGACCGGGTCGGCCGGGCGGATCGGCCGGGCGGCCGTCGCCGAGCTGGCCGCCCGCGGGCACTCGGTCGTCGGGTTCGACATCCGCCCGACCCCGGGCCTGCCGGCGGACCGGTCGGTCGTGGCCACCCTGGCCGACGACGCGGCCCTCCGCCGGGCCATGACCGGGGCGGATCGCGTCATTCACCTGGCGGCCACCCCGGACGACGCCCGCTACCCCCGGGGAACCCCGCCGGACGACGGCGACAACTTCCTGTCGGACCTGGTGCCGAACAACGTGGTCGGGCCGTACCGGGTAATGGAGGCGGCCCGGACGCTCGGGGTCCGGCGGGTGGTGCTGGCCAGTACCGGCCAGGTGATCGACGGCCACCTGGAGGCGAACAACGTCCCGGTGACGGCCGACTCGCCGTACCGGCCGCGGTATCTGTACGCCTGCACCAAGGTGTTCCTCGAAGCCCTCGGGCAGGTGTACGGCAAGGAGCACGGGATCGAGGTCCTGGCGGTCCGGCTGGGCTGGTGCCCGCGGGACGTCGGGCAGGTGGCCGAGATCGCCGCCGACCCGCAGTGCCAGGACGTGTTCCTCAGCCCGGGGGACGCCGGCCGGTTCTTCGCGGCCGCGGTCGGAGCACCGACCCTGCCGCCGTTCGCGGTGGTGTACGCCACCAGCCGGCACACCCACGCCCTCCAGTACGATCTGTCCGACGCCCGCCGGCTGCTCGGGTGGGAGCCGCAGGACCGATGGCCGGAAGGGGTGAGCGTGTAACCGGACCCAGGCCGTTGGCCTGGGCTATGTTGACCCGGCCCTTCAGGCCGGACGGAGAAGCGGAGCGGGCTGAAGGCCCGCGCCAACATAGCCCAGGCCAACGGCCTGGGTTGGAAAGAGGTCGACCGGTGATCCTCACCAACCTCCGCGCCGCTCTGACCGGCCCGAACCCGCCGGCCGCCCTCGCGGCCGTCGTCCGCAATGAACTCGACGCCGGCCGCTCCCCGGCCGAGGTTGCCGACGCGCTGGCCGACCTGTTGCCGTCCGTCCGCGAACTCCCGGGCTACACCGACGACTGGGAAGAACACCTCGTCACGCTCGCCGACCGGCTGACTGGCTGGGCCCACCCGGCCGCCCAACTCCACCCGACCGCCGAGGGGTAGGCCATGTCCGTCCGGTTCGTCATGGTCGGGGGGTTCCTCGGGGCCGGGAAGACGACCGCCCTGGCCCGCTTAGCCCGGATGTACCAGGCCCGGGGGCAGCGGGTCGGCGTCGTCACTAACGACCAGGCCCATGATCTAGTGGACACCAACACCTTCCGGGCGCAAGGGTTCGCCACCCAGGAGGTCCCCGGGGCGTGCTTTTGCTGCCGGTTCGACGACCTCGTCAGCAAGGTCGGGTCACTCGAAGCCGCGGAACGCCCGGACGTGATCCTGGCCGAGCCGGTCGGCAGTTGCACCGACCTGGTGGCCACGGTGGTACAGCCGCTCAAGGACTTGTACGCCGGGCAGTTCGAGGTGGCCCCCTACGCCGTCCTGTTCAAGCCGAGCCACGGGGCACGCATCCTCCGCAACCAGCCGGCCGGCGGGTTCAGCCCGAAGGCCGCGTACATCTTCAAGAAGCAACTGGAGGAGGCTGACGCGGTCCTCCTCAACCGGGCCGACGAACTCCCCCCGGCCGAGGCCGAGGAGCTGGCCCGGCTGGTGGCCGAGCGATACCCCGGGGTGCCGGTCCTGCGGGTGTCGGCCGCGACCGGGCAGGGGTTCGACGCCGTGCTGGAGTTGCTCGACCGGACCGGCGGGTTTGGCCGGAAGGTGCTGTCGATCGACTACGACACCTACGCCGAGGGCGAGGCCGAACTCGGCTGGCTGAATGCCAGCGTCCGGCTCGTGTCGCCCGAGCCGTTCGACCTGGACGGCCTGCTGACAGCGATCCTCGGCCGGCTGGCGGAGGTGGGCCGGTCGCTGGGCGGTGAGGTCGCCCACCTGAAGCTGATCGGGATGGACGACGCCGGGGCGTTCGGGGTCGGGAACGTGGTCAGCAGCGACACGGCGCCAAAACTGTCGCTGGCGTCGAACGTCCGGCCGCGGGAGGCCGACCTGATCGTCAACGCCCGGGTGGCGATCGACCCGGCGGTGCTGGAAGCCGAGGTGAAGCGGGTGGTGGCCGAGGAGTGCGGCAAACTCGGGGCCTCGGCCGAGTTCCGGACCAGCCAGAGCCTCCGCCCCGGCCGCCCGGTTCCGACTCACCGCTATGCGGAGGCCCGGGGCTGACCCCGGCCCCGACCGCTTTCATCAATTTTCGCCGATTTTTGTCCGCCCGGTCGGCTGCGGCTCGCTTAACCTGGTAGCTGACTTCCCACGCCCATCGAACCCGCCGCGGCGGGGAGGGCCGCCCCACGTCCCGGCCACCCCGAAGGAGCCCGGCGATGGCGGAACGGCTCAGGACCCGGACCGAGCGGAAGGACGACGACATCCACGGCCGGCTGAAGCGGCTGGAGGAGCTGCTCTACG
>JAIEQN010000883.1 GCA_019747685.1 Gemmataceae bacterium | reverse complement strand
CACCCTGCCGGCCGTGGAAGATCGGCCGGCGGCGGAGACCGTGCCGCCGGCGCCGGCCGGGCCGGCCCGCCGGCGGCGGGTGTTGATTGTGGAGGATAGCCGGGACGCGGCCGACAGCCTGCGGGTGGTGCTGGAGGCGTTCGGGCACCGGGTCGAGGTGGCGTACACCGGGCCGGACGGGGTGCGGGCGGCCGAGGAGTTCCGGCCGGAGGCGGTGGTGTGCGACATCGGGCTGCCGGGGCTGGACGGGTACGGGGTGGCCCGGGCGGTGCGGGGGAATCCGGCCACGGCCGCGGCCCGGCTGATCGCCCTGACCGGGTACGGGACGGAGGACGACCGGCGGCAGTCCCGGGAGGCCGGGTTCGACGACCACCTGACCAAGCCGGCCGACCCGGCCGCCCTCGACGCCCTCCTCGCCCGGCCGGACTGACCCGGGCCGGGTGGTGCCCGGGTTTGGTGGCACAGACCTCCCGGTCTGTGCATCGCTCGCACAGAGTCGCCGCCGGGTACCCGGCTTCGCCCGGTTGTCCCGTCGTGCCGACCGGCCCGAGTCGATACAACGATTCGATCGGCCGGGGGCGGCCGCGGAACCGGGGGCGGACGCGATGGGGCTGGCGGAGGGTGACGACCGCGACCTCGCCCGGGCCGGGTACCGGCCGCAGTTCCGCCGCCGGCTCGGGGCGTTCGCCGCCTTCGCCGCCGGGTTCTCGTACCTGTCGATCCTCACCGGGGTCGTCCAGAACTTCTACCTCGGCTACGGCCGGGTCGGGCCGGCGTTCGTGTGGACCTGGCCGGTGGTGTTCCTCGGCCAGTTCTGCCTGGCCCTGTGCTTCGCCGACCTGGCCCGCGAGTACCCGCTGTGCGGCGGGGTGTACGCCTGGTCCCGGCGGGCCGGGTCGGCGGCCGGCGGGTGGCTGACCGGGTGGGTCTACCTGGTGTCGCTGGTCGTGACCCTGGCGGCCGTCGCCCTGGCCTGGCAGATCGTCCTGCCGGCCGTCTGGGCCGGGTTCCAGGTGGTCGAGCCGGCGTCCCGCAACGCCGTCCTGCTCGGGGCCGCCCTCATCCTCATCAGCACCTTCTTCAACACCGTGGGCAACCGCTGGCTGCCGGCCGTGATGACCGCCGGGGCGGTCGTCGAGCTGGTCGCCGCGGCGGTGCTCGTGGTGCTGCTCGGGCTGCACGCCGTCCGCGGGCCGGAAGGGCTGTTCGAGACGACGGCGGGCGACGCCGGCGACGGGCTGGGGATGGCCGGGGCGTTCCTGGCGGCGGCCGTGATGGCCGCCTACGTCATGTACGGGTTTGACACCGCCGGGGCGCTGGCCGAAGAAACCGTGCGGCCCCGGGAGCGGGCGCCCCGGGCGATCCTACAAGCCCTGCTCGCGGCCGGCGGCCTCGGCTTCCTCCTCCTCGTCGCCGCGGTGCTGGCCGCCCCCGACCCGGCCGACCCGATGCTCGGCAGCGACGCCGGCGGGCTACCGTACCTCACCAAACAAGTCCTCGGCGGGCCGCTCGGGACGGTGTTCGTGGGGGCCTCGGTGGTGGCCGTGTTCGTCTGCGCCCTGGCGGTGCAGGCGCTGGCCGCCCGGGTGCTCTTTGCGATGGCCCGGGACCGGGCCGTCCCCGGGTGGCGGTGGCTGCGGCGGGTCCACCCGCGGCACGAGTCGCCGGACGCGGCGTCGCTGGCCGTCGGGGCGACCGCGGCCGGGCTGCTGTTGGTCAACTGGGACCACGACAAGGTGATGACGGGGGTGGTGTGCGTCAGCATCGTCTGGGCGAACCTGGCGTACCTGCTGGCCACCGCCCCGCTCTTGTGGCACCGGCTGTTCAACCGGGCCGCCCTGCCCCAGGGCCTGCGCGGCCGGTGGGGGACGGCGGCGAACCTCCTGGCCGTCGTCTGGGGTGCGGCCCTGATCGTCAACATCGGCTGGCCCCGGGCCGCCCTGTACGGCGACGCCTGGTACCAGCAGTACGCCGCCCCGCTCCTGACCGCCGGCCTGCTCGCCGCCGGCGGCCTCGTGTACTGGCTGCTGTGGCCGGCCGCCCCGTCGGCCGGCGGGGGAGACGAGTGACCAAGCTGCCGCCCGGGCGTTGGCTCCGTCGGGTGTCCGCCAATCGGCGGGCCCTCGGCTGGTGCGTCCACGCCTACACCGCGACCGGGCTGCTCCTGTCCGCCGCGGTCGCCGGCCTGCTGGTCCAGCCGGACCCCGGCCCGGAGGCGTTCCGGTCGTGCTTCCTCCTGTTCCTGGTGGCGGTGCTGGTCGACGCCACCGACGGCACCCTGGCCCGGCTCGTCCGGATCGGCGAGGCGGTCCCGGAGTTCGACGGCCGGCGGCTGGACGACCTGGTCGACTTCCTCACCTACACCTGCCTGCCGCTGCTGTTGATCGACCGGGCCGGGCTGCTCCCGCCGGACGCCCGGTGGGTCTTGCTGGTCGCCCTGGTGGCCAGCGGCTACGGGTTCTGCCAGACGGACATCAAGACGCCCGACGGGGCGTTCGTCGGGTTCCCGTCGTACTGGAACATCGTCGCCTACTACCTGTACCGGCTGCCGGCCGGCGGCTGGGCGGCGGCCGGGATCATCCTGGCCCTGGCGGCCCTGACGTTCGTGCCGACCCGCTACCCGTACCCGACCCGCCCCGGCCGGGCGAACCGGTGGATGCTCGTCCTCAGCGTGCCCTGGACCGGGCTGATCCTGGCCGACCTCCTCCGGCCGTGGGCCGGCCGGACGAACGGGCCGCTGGTGTGGGCGTCGGCCACCTACCCGGCGGCCTACCTCGGGGTGGCCTGGGCCGGGGCGGTCGGGCGGCGAACGGGCCGGCGGGGCCGGTGACGACCCGGGCCGAGCCGCCGCACCCCGCTTCACCCGCCCCGGCCGGTGTGCGATGATAGACCGGCCCCGCACCCGGCAGGCCCGGTCATGACCCCCCGTCCGACTTCCCGACCGGCGACTACGACGCCCCCGACCCGGCCCGGACGTACACGTTCGGCGGCGGCAACGCCCCCCCGCCGGACAAGGCGACCGCCGCCGGGATGGCCGACGACGACCGCCCGCCGGCCCCGCCCGGGTACGAGATCGTCCGCGAGCTGGGCCGCGGCGGGATGGGCGTCGTCTACCTGGCCCGGAACCTGGCCCTCGGGCAGGAAGTGGCCTTGAAGGTGATGCTGGTCGGCGGACACGCCTCGGCCGCCGACCGGGACCGGTTCCTGGCCGAGGCCACGACGATGGGCCGGCTCCAGCACCCGGGCGTCGTCGCGCCCGCTGCTTCACGCCACCGCCCTGGCGGCTCACGCCGCAGGCCCATCTACGCCAGGCTAAGGAGGAATTCGGCCCGGTCCTTATCGATCACTTCCGTGCGGATCAGCAGCCGGACCGGGAACGGCTTGTCCGGCTCGGTCGCCGCCCAGCGGTCGGCCAGGTGCTTCAGCGCGTCCGCCTGCACCAGCGCGACATCCCAGTTCGTCCGCGCCTTGTACTGGTTCGCCAGCCGGATCGACTGCGGGGTGAACGCCGGGCCGATCACCAAGAACCCGAGCGGCCGCAGCCCCACCTGCTGCTCCTTCCGCAGGTACCCGTCGAACTGGCCGTCCAGGTGGTCCTGCAAGTTCACCGCGGACTCGACCGACTTGCAGTCCCACAGCAGGCAGTGATCGGCGTCCAGCCGCAGCCGACCGTCGGCCCGGTTCTCGGCCCGGCTCGGGTCGCACGGCAGCTTCAACTTGACGCCGAACAGGAACCCCGTCGCCCCCTCGAACAGGTGCCCGATGTCGAGGTCCTTGTTGATGACCTTCTTGGCCCGCAGCTCGGCGTAGGCCCGGCTTGCCAGTAGGACGAAGTCGCTGTACCACGCCTCCCGCTCGTCCTTCGTCTCCCGCAACTCGAACGTCAGGTCGTCGTAGAACTCGACCAGCCGGGCGATCAGCTCGGCCCTCGCCCCGGACGACTTCATCCCGAACGACCCGCACATGGCCGACAGCCGCTCGCGGTCCAGCCCGCCGAGCACGACCGTGGGCCGGAGGTCGCTGGCGACCACCCGGGCGATCAGGTCGGGCTTGTTCCCGGACCGGTCGAGGCCGCGCGCTTCCAGCACCGCCCGCAAGTCCGGCAGCAGGAATGCGTCGTGGGACAGGAGCCGGCGGTAGTTGACCGGCTGGAGTTCCTGCCCGGCCCACTCCCGGCAGGCCGGGGCAATGTCGGCGGGGATCACGTCGTTGTTCTGGTCGTTCTCGTCCCGGTAGTACCACACCACCCCCTGCCGCTGGAGCTCCTTCCGGGCGTCGTTCACCTCGTCGGCGGTGTGCAGCGCGCCGCCCGTCTTCGGGAACCGGCCGATGACGGCACTGATGACCCAGTGCTCCTCCGTCGTGATGCCGAGGTGGCCGCGGAGGACGGCGAGCAGCCGGGCCTCGTCGGGAGATATTTGTCCGTCGTTGCACCAGGCGGCGTCGAGGACGATCCGGTACGTGTCGAGGCGGTGCCACCGGTCCGGGTCGTTCCTCCGGAGGCCGGCCAGGTCGAAGCCGGCCGCCCGAGCCACCAGTGATTTCTCGAACTCGATCACCTTGGCGTCGAGCTTGTTCTCGGGGAGGGAGTACGTCTCCTCTTGGAGCAGGACGGCCAGGATCATCGCCTTTAGCTGGCCGCGGTTGTAGACCGGGTCGTGGTCGTCCAGTGCGGCCCGGACCCGCGCCGGCTCGGCCAGTTTGGCGGCGTCCTCGCGGAGGATGCGCGTGAGGTCGTCGTCCTCCAGCCCGCGGACCGACGGGAGATAGCTGGTCAGGACGCGGAGCTTGACCGTCTTGAGCATCAGTGGGGCGATGTCCTCGATCCGCGGGCAGAGGGCCCGCCGCCCGCGGAGCCGGAGTTCGGGGGAGTCGAGCCGGGGCCGGCGGCGCTTGCGGAGCCGGGGGCCGACCGCTCCGCCCTCGGCGACGGTCGCCACGGCCCCGTTCGCGGGATCGACCGGCTCCTCGTCCTCCCACTCCTCGCCCGCCGCATCCGCCTCCGTCTCGGGGTCGTCCGTGATCGAAGCGAACAGCCGGTCGACCGTTACGGACGGGGAGTTGACAGGGGAGTCGGCGGCGGAGTCACCCGACGACTCCGTCTCGGGGGTCGGTTCGGCGGGCGTAGGGTCGTGCGGTGTCGAAGGCGGGAGCATGGGAGGCTTGGGGTTGGGCCGAATGTGACGAAGGGAAGGACTACTGGATACGATACCACGTTCTCGACCTCAGCGCGCGACACAATCTGGAACGATAGCAGCAGCCGGCGACAGCGGGCGGGGCCGACTGAGGCTGATTGCGATTCGACCGGCGAACCATATGACCGCGGGGCGGGTCGCGAGTGAGGCCCGGGATCGGTTAGGGGAGGATCAGGGACGTGAGAAGACGGATGAGGGAGAGGCCCGAGCCGGATTCGAACCGGCGAGTGACGGTTTTGCAAACCGTTGCCTTACCACTTGGCTATCGGGCCGCGGTCGGCTGGGAGCATGGTAGCGGTTGTGCCGGCTGGGGTCAACCGCCGCCCGTCCCCCCGGCCGTATCCATCGGCTCAACCCACTAGAGACTTGAGCCGGCCCGCGAGTTCGCGCAGCCGGGCGTGGCACTCCGCCCGAGCCGCCGCGAATCCGGCCGCCGTCACCGCCCCGGCCTTCAAGCAGTCGAGAACGACCGCCTCGGCCGCGACGTACCCCGGACAGCCCTCGGCGACCGCCGCGGCCACCTCCGGCGGGATCGTCGTCACCCCGTTGCGGTCGCCGTGTAAGAGTTCGCCGGGGTTCACCCAGACCCCGCCGACCCGGACCGGCCCGCCCAGCTCGACGATCTGCGAATACCCGTGGGACGGGATCGTCCCGCCGGTGAAGCACGGGAAGCCCAGGGCCTCGACCTGGTCCAGGTCCCGGCCGGCCCCGCTCGTCACCAGCCCGACGCAGCCGAACGCCCGGTATGTGGAACACATCACCTCGCCGAACGTGGCGGCCACCGGCGGGTCGTCCAGGTCCTGGAAGACGACCACCTTCGGGCCGGGCACCTCGGCCAGTTGCTCGACCTGCTTCACCAGCCCGGCGTACACGTCCCCGGACCGCGGCGGGGCGGCCGCCCGGAACGTCGCCGTGCGGGCGAACCCGACCATCGGCGGCAGGGCCGGGAAGCAGGCCCGGACCCGGCCGTCCATGTACCCGGCCGTCCGCGGCCGGTGGTCGAGCAGTTCCAGGACGTTGCAGACGGTCGGCGTGTCGAACCGCCGGAGTTGGTCGAGCACGTCGGTGGGTACGGCGGGCGGCATCCGGGTCTCCGGGGAGGGGCTTGGTGGCACAGGCACTCCTGCCCGTGCGGAGCAACTCGCACCGGCCGGGAGGCCGGTGCCACCAAAAACAACGCCCCGTCGGGGCGAAGGACTGGTAGACTCGGACGGACCGGCCGGGGGACCCGCCATGACCGACTTCTCGATCCGCGACCTGGCCAGTGCCGTCGGGTTCGCGGCCGCCGCCTACGCCCTGTTCAACGTGCTGGTGTCGTTCGGCAGCGGCAAGCCGGTGGCCGAGTGGATCAACCCCCACCGCCGCTACCTGCTGTCCCTGGCCGCGGTCCTGCTCCTCGGGGCCGGGGGCCTGCTGGACCGGGCCGCCGAGAAGTATCAGACCCCGGCGGCCGACCTCCTCCGGGCGATGGTTCAGAAGGAGGTGGCCAAGCCGGAGGTGGTCGGGGCGGTGTCGTTCCTGCTGCTGGCCGGAACGGCGGTGGCCCTGGACTTCTGGTGCCGGTGGATCCTCCCCCGGGCGCCCTCCACCTTCTCCCCCGGGGCGGCCGACATCGCGGCCGAGTGCCGGCGGGCGATGCGGCACTACGCCCGGTGGTCCGGCCAACTCGACTACGCCGCCCTGTTCCACGCCCCGGCCGGCGGGCCGCCCGAGAAGCTGGTCGGCCACGCCCTCCCGGCCAAGACGGTCTTCGCCCGGATGCGGCGGATCGACAGCATGCAGGCGGCCGCCGCCGACCCGCCTGACAAGGCGGCCGAGGGGCAACTGACCCGGTGGGACGAGCTGGCCGGGCGGTGCTTCGCCGGGTGGGACGACCTGGACCGGCTGATCGCCCCGGCCCGGCAGGGGGACAACGTCCTGATCGTCTTCGACATGCAGTACGGCGGGGTGTTCGTCGAACTGATCCAGGAGTTCGCCGGGGCCGACGGGCGGAAGGTCCGGGTGTTTCTGTTCGCCGTTTGCCTCGACCAGCACGGGTTGAACACCGCGGAAGCGGCCCGGTACTACGCGATGCTCAGCGCCGCCGTCCGGCACGTCCGCACCGGCGGCGGCAAGTCCCGGGGCTGACCGGCCGGATTTCGCTTGCGGACCGGGGGCGGCCGGGGTACGTTACGAACACCGGTCGAAGCGTCGGACGCTCCGCACCGGCCCCGCCGGCGTCCCGCCACACCCACACTTTCCCCGCAAGGGGGTCGTGACATGCTCAACATCCCGATCGGCCGGACCCGGCTGTGCGACGGCGTCTCCCGCCGGACATTCCTCCAGGCCGGGACGTTCTCGTTCGGGGCGGTGAGCCTGTCGCTGGCCGACCTGTTCCGGGCCGAGGCCCGCGCGGCCGCGGCGGGGCAATCGCCGACCCGGCACAAGGCCCTCATCAACATCTTCCTGGGCGGCGGCCCGCCGCACCAGGACATGTGGGAGATCAAGACCGAGGCCCCGGCCGAGGTCCGCGGCGAGTTCAAGCCGATCCCGACGTGCGTGCCGGGCGTCCAGATCGGCGAGTGCTTCCCGCGGATCGCCCGGATGGCCGACCAGTTCGCCTTCATCCGCAGCGTCGTCGGCGCCCGCGGCGGCCACGACGCCTACCAATGCACCACCGGGTTCCCCCAGTCGTCGCTGTCGCCGCTGGGCGGCCGGCCGAGTATCGGCAGCGTGGCCGCCAAGCTGCAAGGGGCTGCGGACCCGTCGGTCCCGCCGTTCGTCGGGCTGGCCGCCCGGACCCAGCACGTCCCGTGGAGCGACCCCGGGCAGGTCGGGTTCCTCGGGCCGACTTATGGGCCGTTCAAGCCCAGCGGCCCGGACCTGGCCAACATGGTCCTCAACGGGTCCAACAAGGACGCCTTCGCCGACCGCAAGCGGCTGCTCACCCGCTTCGACGGCCTGCGGCGGGAGATCGACGCCGCCGGGGCCGTCCGCGGGGCCGACGCCAGCACCGAACGGGCGTTAAACGTCCTCACGTCGAGCCGACTGGTGGACGCCCTCGACCTGTCGAAGGAGGACCCGAAGGTCCGCGAGCGGTACGGCGACGGCAAGCCGTACAAGTTCCAGTACGACGGCGCCCCGACGGTGAACGAGCAACTGCTGGTCGCCCGCCGGCTGGTCGAGGCCGGGGTCCGGGTGGTGACGCTCAGCTACGGCCGGTGGGACAGCCACGGCAAGAACTTCGACCTCGTCCGCGACCACGGGGCCAAGCTCGACCAGTGCCTGACGGCGTTGGTCGAAGACCTGGAATTGCGCGGAATGCTGGGCGACACCACGGTCGTCGCCTGGGGCGAGTTCGGGCGGACGCCGCAGGTGAACAAGGAGGCCGGGCGGGACCACTGGCCGCAGGTGAGCTGCGCGATCCTGGCCGGCGGCGGGCTGAAGACCGGCCAGGCCATCGGCTCGACCGACCGGCTCGGCGGCAACGCCAAAGACCGGCCGACGCCGTTCGGCGATGTCTTCGCCACCCTGTACCACGCCCTCGGCCTCGACCCGATGACCACCACCGTAAACGACCCGACCGGCCGGCCGCAGCACCTGGCCGAGGGCGTGGTCATGCCCGAACTCGTGTAGTGGCATCGGCCTCGAGCCGGTGTCCTTGCTGGGGGCGGGCCGAAAGGTCCGCCCCCGGTATTTTGACGTGTAGTTGACATGCGGGTCGAGTCGAATATCTTACTAACACGACGAACTAGATCGACTTTCCCAGAGATGACCCGGTGTGGGCCCAACTCGTCTTCGCCGTGGCCGGCCTGTACGTCCTTGGTGCGGCGGCCTGGGTCATCTCCGCCGGGGTCGTCCGCCCGAACGACGGCGGCGAGCTGCTCAACGTCGCCTGTGACCCGACCCGCGAACTCTGGCGGGACCTGAACGCCGCCTTCGTCCGCGCCTACGACGAGAAGCACGGTATCCGGCTGACCGTTCGGCAATCGCACGGCGGGTCCGGCAGCCAGGCCCGGGCGGTGGCCGACGGCCTCGCGGCGGATGTCATCACCCTGGCCCTGTGGACCGACACCGACGCCGTCCGCAAGGCCGGGCTGATCGACGCCGGCTGGGAAGACCGGCTGCCGAACCGGTCGCTGCCGTACACCTCGACCATCGTGTTCGTGGTCCGCCGGGGGAACCCGAAGGGCGTCCGCGACTGGGCCGACCTGGCCCGCCCGGACGTGGCCGTCGTCACCCCGAACCCGAAGACCTCGGGCAACGGCAAGTGGAGCTTCCTGGCCCTGTGGGGGTCGGTGGTCTGGCGGGGCGGGACCGCGGCCGAGGCCCGCGAGTTCGTCCGCGGTGTGTACGGCCACGTCCCGGTCCTCGACCCGGCCGCCCGCGGGGCGACGATGACCTTCGCCCAGAAGGGGATCGGCGATGTCCACCTGACCTGGGAGAACGAAGCCCATCTGGAGGTGGCCGAGGCCGGCGGGACGCTGGAGATCGTCTACCCCGGCCGGCCGGGCGAGAGGCCGCTGAGCGTGCTGGCCGAGCCGCACGTCGCGGTGGTGGACCGGAACGCCGATCGCAAGGGGACGCGGGCGGCGGCCGAGGCGTACCTGCAGTTCCTCTACACCGAGCCGGCCCAGGAGGTCATCGCCCGGCACCACCACCGGCCGGCCAGCCCGGCCGTCTTCGCCCGGCACCGGGACCGATTCCCCGAGATGGACCTCTGCCGGGCGACGACGCTGGTGCCGTCCGGCAGGTGGGACGACATCCAGAGGGCGTTCTTCGCCGAGGGGGCCGAGTTCGACCAGTTGTACACCAAGAAGAAGTAGCCGCGGATGGACGCGGATCAAATCAAATACCCGGTCCTGATCCGCGTTTCATCCGCGTCCATCCGCGGCTCATTTGCCGGAGTCCGTCATGACGGGGGTGAGCCGGCGGGCGCTGCCGGGGTTCGGCCTCGGCCTCGGGTACACCGTCTTCTACCTCAGCGCGGTCGTCCTGATCCCGCTGGCCGCGTGCGCCTGGAAGGCGGCGTCGCTCTCCCCGGCCGAGTTCGTCGCCGCGGCGTGGAGCGACCGTGCCCGGGCCGCCTACACCCTGAGCCTGTGGACGGCGGCCGCGGCCGCGGCGATCAACGTCGCCCTCGGGCTGGTGGTGGCCTGGACGCTGGTGCGGTACGAGTTCCCGTTCAGGCGGCTGGTGGACGCCCTGGTGGACGTGCCGCTGGCCCTGCCGACGGCGGTGGCCGGGCTGGTGTACGCCAGCCTGTACGCCCCGAACGGCTGGGTCGGGCAGTACCTGGAGCCGCTCGGCATCAAGGTCGCGTATACGGAGTACGGGATCGTCCTGGTGCTGGTCTTCACCGGCTTCCCGTTCGTCGTCCGGACGGTCCAGCCGGTGCTGGCGGACCTGGATGCGGAGATGGAAGAGGCCGCTGCGGTCCTCGGGGCCGACCGCTGGCAGGCGTTCCGCCGGGTGCTGCTGCCGACGCTGATCCCACCGGCCCTGACCGGGTTCGCCCTGGCCTTCGCCCGCGGGCTGGGCGAGTACGGGTCGGTCATCTTCATCTCCAGTAACATGCCGTACCGGACGGAGATCGCGGCCGTCCTGATCGTCTCCCGGCTGGAGGAGTACGCCTACGCCGAGGCGGCGGCCATCGCGGTCGTGCTGCTGGCTATGTCGTTCGCCCTGCTGGCCGTCATCAACCTGCTCGAACGGTGGACGCAACGGCATGGCGGTTGAGACGCTGATCCCGGCGAGCGGGGGGCGTCAGCCCCCTGTTCCTGTGCCCGATCCGGGGGCTGACGGCCCCCGCTCGCCGGATCGGGCGGCCGATCCGTGGTACGTCCGCTACGCCCTCGTTGGCCTCACCCTGCTGATCGTCGGCGGGCTGGTCGGGCTGCCGCTGGTGGCCGTCTTCCACCACGCCCTGGCCAACGGCCTCGGGGCCTACTGGCACAACCTGACCGCCGACCCGGACACCCGCCACGCGGTCTTCCTGACGCTGATGGTCGCCCCGGTGGCGGTCGGGCTGAACGTCATCTTCGGCATCGCCGCCGCGTGGGTGATCGCCCGGTTCCGGTTCCCCGGCCGGACGATCCTGACCACCCTCATCGACCTCCCCTTCTCCGTGTCCCCGGTCGTCGCCGGGCTGGTGTTCGTGCTGCTGTTCAGCCCGACCGGGCCGCTCGGGGGGTGGCTCCGGGACAACGGGTTCCAGGTGCTGTTCGCCCCGCCCGGACTGGTCCTGGCGACCGCCTTCGTCACCTTCCCGTTCGTCGCCCGCGAACTCATCCCGGTCCTCGAAGCGATCGGCCCGGAGGAGGAGCTGGCCGCCCGGAGCCTCGGGGCCAGCGGCTGGGAGTTGTTCTGGCGGATCACGCTGCCGAACATGAAGTGGGGCCTGCTCTACGGCGTCATCCTGTGCAACGCCCGGGCGATGGGCGAGTTCGGGGCCGTCTACGTCGTCTCCGGCCGGATCGGCGGGCGGACCGACACCATGCCGTTGCGGGTGGAGAAGCTGTTCCAGGAGTACAACACACCCGCCGCGTTCGGGCTAGCTTCGGTGCTGACGCTGCTCGCCCTCGTCACCCTGGTGGCCAAAGTCCTGATCGAACCTCGACTTCGGGAAAAGCCCCCGCCTAGCGTCGGCGAGCCGTGAACCCGGCCGCCCCGGGGGTGTCCCTGTCCGAGTCCCCAGCGGTCGTCTCGCCGCCGCACGCCCGCTACCGACATTCCGCCCCGCCGGCCGGCCTGTACAATCCCCCTCCATGACCGCCGCCATCCGCTGCCGGAACCTCTCCAAGACCTACCCCGGCCGGCCCCCGGTCGAAGCCGTCCGCGGCCTCGACCTGGAGGTCGAGTCGGGCGAGTGCTTCGGGCTGCTCGGCCCGAACGGGGCCGGGAAGACCACCACCCTCGAAATCATCGAAGGGCTGCTCGACGCCACCTCCGGGGAGGTCGAGGTCCTGGGGATGCGGTGGGCGACCGACGACGCGGCCATCCGCCGGCGGGTCGGCATCTCGCTCCAGGAGACCCGGTTCGCCGACAAGCTGACCGTCCGGGAAACCCTGGTCCTGTTCCGGTCATTCTACCCGTCCGGCCTGTCGCCCGAGGAGGCGATCGAGCAGGTGTCGCTCGGGGAGAAGACCCGGTCGTACGTCGACAAGCTGTCCGGCGGTCAGAAGCAGCGGCTGGCGGTCGCCGCCGCCCTGGTCGGCGACCCGGAACTGTTGTTCCTGGACGAGCCGACAACAGGCCTCGACCCGCAGTCCCGCCGGCAGTTGTGGGACGTGATCCGCTCCCTCCAGGCCCGCGGCCGGACGGTGGTGGTGACGACGCACTACATGGACGAGGCCGAGCGGCTGTGCGACCGGGTGGCGGTCATCGACCACGGCAAGGTGATCGCCCTGGGCACCCCGCAGGAGTTGATCGCCCGGGTCGGCGGCGAGCACGTCGTCGAGTTCACGGCGGACGGCGACCTGCCGGACGTGGTCCGGTCGGCCCTCGACCGGCTGCCGTCGGTCCGGGCGGTGCGTGAGGAGGCCGGCGGGTACGCCCTGGCGGTGGCCGAGCCGGCGGCCGCCATCCCGGCCCTGATGGACCTGCTCCGGGCGCACCACGTCCCGCTCGCCGGCCTGACCACCCGGACGACCACCCTCGAAGACGTGTTCGTCACCCTGACCGGCCGCCATCTCCGCGATGAATCGTAGGGCCGGCTGTGCCGGCCGCGACCCGAACCCCGGCCGGCACAGCCGGCCCTACGAGACGCCGTCATGAATCCCCTCTGGAATCTGACCCTGGCCCGGTTCCGGGAGTTCATCCGCGAGCCGGCGGCGGTGTTCTGGGTGTACGGGTTCCCGCTGTTCATGGCGGGCCTGCTCGGGTGGGCGTTCCAGAACCGGCCGGTCGAGAGGATCTTGGTCGACATCCGGTCGGACGGGCCCGGCGGGGCGACCGCGGCCGAGTCGTTCCGGACCGCCCTGGCCGCCGACGAACGGCTGAAGATCACGGTCGACTCCGGCGAGGCGACCCGGAACCGGCTGCGGACGGCCAAGACCGACCTCGTCGTCACCCCTGGGTCGGACGGGAAGGCCCCGGCCGAGTACCTGCTCGAACCGAACCGGCCGGAGTCGGTCCTGGCCCGCAGTGCGGTCGAGAACGTGGTCATCCGGGGGCGGGTGCCGGACCTGCCGAAGCCGGCCGAGGCGACGATCGACGAGCCGGGCGGCCGGTACATCGACTTCCTCATCCCCGGGCTGATCGGCACGAACCTGATGGGCGGCGGGCTGTGGGGCGTCGGCTTCGTGACGGTGGACATGCGGGTGCGGAAGCTGTTGAAGCGGTACCTGGCCACCCCGATGCGGCGGAGCGATTTCATGCTCAGCCTGATGCTCAGCCGGCTGGTGTTCACCCTGGCCGAGGTCGGCATCTTGTTCGTGTTCGGCTACCTGGTGTTCGGCATCCGGGTGCGGGGCGACTTCGGGGCGTTCCTCGCGCTGAACGCCCTCGGCGGGCTCTGCTTCGCCGGGATCGGGCTGCTGGTGGCGTGCCGGGCGAAGACGATCGAGACGGTAAGCGGGCTGATGAACGCGGTGATGCTGCCGATGTACCTGGTGTGCGGGGTGTTCTTCTCGGCCGAGAAGTTCCCGGACTGGGCCCAGCCGGTGATCCAGGCGCTGCCGCTGACGCCCTTGCTCAACGGCCTGCGGGCGGTGATGAACGACGGGGCGGGCTGGGAGGCGGTGGCCCGGCCGGCGGCGATCCTGGTCCCGGTCGGGGTGGTCTGCTTCGGCCTGGCGCTGAAGTTCTTCCGGTGGCGGTGAGTCGGGAGAAAGACTGGCCCGCCGATGACGCAGACTTCGACGCGGATGAAACCGGATCAAACAGAACAGAGTTGGGAAAACCAGGGGAGATCAAGACAGATCGGAAGACGGATCGGGAAGTGAGGTCGGGGCGGCGATCTGGGTCGTCCGGTGGCGGGCCGTCTCGTAGACCTTCCGGCGGATCTCGGGCTTCGGGCCGAAGTTCAGGATCAGCCCGATGTCGATGTCGGTGGCCTTGAGGTAGTTGAGCAGTTGGGCGTGGTGTTCAGGGGCGACACTCTCGGCCGACTTCAGCTCCAGGATCACGCAGCTCTCGACCAGGAAGTCGGCCTAGTGGGTTGTCACTCTCGGATCGACGGATAGAGGGAGCGGAGCTTGATGCGGGCGTCGGCCGTGGTGAACCGCCAGTTCACCCCAACCTGCCGCTCGTTCCGCTCCTCCTCCCACGCCTCGGCCAACCGCCGCAGGTGGGTGATCGACCCGATCCGCCGGTCGAGGCACTGGGCCGACAGGGCGGCCAGTTCGCACTCGGCCACGTTCAGCCAACTCCCGTGCTTGGGCGTGTAGTGCCACTCCAGCCGCTCGGCGATCCGCCTCGCCCTCGCCGGCTCGAACGCCTCGTACAGGCAGGCGGTCGAGTGGGTGTTCAGGTTGTCCGTCACCAGCACCACCTTGTCGGCGTCCGGGTGGACCTCCTCGACCACCCAGGCGAGCACCCCGGCGAAGTCCCTGGCCGTCCGCCGCTCGGTCACCCGCACCGCCCGCCACCCGAGCAGCGGCTCGGAGATCATGAACAGGTTGGCTACGCCCTCCCGCCGGTACTCGTAGTCGTACCGGGCCGGGGTGCCGGGTCGGACCGGCAGGGGCGACCGGACCTCGCTCACCAGTTGCTTCGGCACCTCGTCGATGCACACCAGCGGCCGGTCCCCGTCGTACGGCCGGTGGTAGACGTCCAGCACGTCCTCCATCCGGCTCACGAACTCCGCCGACGGGCCGCCCGGGAGGCACCACTGCTCCTTGAGGTGCGGCTTGACGACGTTTTTTTCAGAGCCCGGCGGACCGTCTCGGCCGAGACGGCCTCGACCACCTCCAACTCGACCAGCTTGTCGGCCAGCATCCGCAAGGTCCACCGCTTCCGCCCGCCCGGGGCCTCCTCGCAGGCCGGGGCGATGAGCCGAGCCTCGGCCTTCCCGTCCAGCACCCGCTCCCGACTGGGCTTGTCCTGGGCCTTGTGGGACAGGGCTGCGTCCAGCCCGTGGGTCACGAACCGCTCCCGGACCCGCTCGACCGTCCGGTGCCCGCACCCGAGGGCCTCGGCCACCCGCCGGTCCTCCCAGGCCGGGCCGCCCTCGGCCTGGTCGGCCAGCAGCAGGATGCGAGCCCGGGTGGTCGTCCGGGCCGACCGCTTCCCGGCCCGGGTCAGGGCGTCCAACTGCTCCCGCTCGTCGGGGGTCAGGGTGACCAGGTACCGCTTCGTCGGCATAGGGCCCCTCCCGGTGGGGCCGGTAGGAGTAGCCGCCCGAGGGCCATCCGTCGAACCGAAAGCGTCAGCCCACTAGTACTCGCCGACGACCTGTCCGGCGTAGTAGACCTTGAGCTTGGCCTGCGGCTCGGCCGCCAAGCCCCGGGCCGCCAACTCGATCTCCAGGGCGTTCTGGTAGACGTTCTCCACGAACCCGAACCCGAGGGTGTTGTACACCTGGTAGAAGGCGGCGATCACTCGCTCGGTGACATCGGCGTGCCGGTACACGGCCCCTCCCGGTTATCTGATTGAATCTGCTCCGGTCCTCTGTCTTCAACCCTCTCTTCTTCCGATCCTGACTTCATCTGCGTCGAAGTCAGCGTCATCAGCGGACCAGTCTTCCCTGGCCTTTACATCCCCAGCACCTTGTCCATCTGGGCCTTGACCTTCCGCAGCACGTCCTCGCCGCCGCCGCCGACCTCGGCCGTGGCCCAGCCGTCGTAGCCGATCTCGCCGAGGGCCTTGAGTACCTCCGGCCAGTCCTCGTCGCCCTCGCCGATGTCCACCCACTGCTTCGTCTTGCTGTACCCCTTCAGGTCGAACTTCACTAGCCGCTTGCCGAGCTGGCGGACCCACTCGGCCGGCGGGACCCCGTGCCGGACCACGTTCGACGGGTCGAAGTACGCCGCCACCCAGGGGGACTTGAAGTCGTCGACGTACTTCACCATCTGCTCCGGCTTGGTGATGAACCCGTTCCAGACGACCTCGATGGCGATCTTCACCCCCGCCTTCTCGGCCAGCGGGATGACCTTCCTCACCTCAGCCTGCGACCGCTCGTAGCACTGGTCGTAGGTGACAGCCTGCTTCTTCCCCTCGAACTCCTCCTCCCGGACCACACCGGGGACGAGCAGGACGGTGTCCGCCCCGACCGTCTGGGCGTCCCGCAACGCCCCTTCGAGAGCCGCCAGCCCCTTCGCCCGGACGGCCGGGTCGGGGTGCGACAGTGCGTGCGTCTTGTTCCAGTGGACCGAGTCGATGACCCCGTGGACGGCGATGCCGGTGTCCTTGCTGGCCTTCACCAGCTCGTCCAGGTTCGGCGTCCCCGGGCTGTCGATCTCGACGCCCAGGAAGCCGCACTTCTTGACCAGTTCCAGCTTGTCGCGGTGGCTGCCCTTGATCTGCACCATGCCGTACTTGACGGCCTTCTTCAGCTTCGGCTTCTTCGGCTCGTCGGCCGGGGCCGGGCCGGCCACCGCCGCGGCCGAGACGGCCGCCGACACCCGCAGGAACTCACGCCGGCCGATCGGACGGGTCATGGTTGTGTCCCGGAAGGGGGAGTTTGAAGCCCTAACTTTACTTGCCGGGGGGCACTTGGGCCCCGATGCTGACGGCATCCCGAGTTGGAGGTGCCGCCGTGG
>JAIEQN010000401.1 GCA_019747685.1 Gemmataceae bacterium | reverse complement strand
CGGACCCACCGGACGCCCCCGCCGGGCTGCTCGACCCGGTACTCCTGGACGGCCTCGGCCCGGTCCGACCCGAGCAGCCCGCGGACGGCCGCCTTGTAGCCGTCGCGGTCGGCCGGGTGGACGGCCTCGGCCCACCGGAACGGGTGGTCGGGGAACGGGTCCGGGCGGCCGGCCAGGGCGGCCAGGTGGGGGGCGACGTACCGGAACTGCCAGAGAGCCGGGCCGGCCGGCTCGGCGCTCCAGAGGGCGGCCGGGCTGGCGGCCAGGACGGCCCGCAGCTCGGCCTCCATCCGCCGGGCCTTCTCCAGGGCCGCCCGCCGGGCCCGGTCGTCCCGGGCGGTGATGAGCCCGAGCGGCTTCGGGGCGACGTGCAGCCGGGAGACGGTCAGCCCGACCGGCACCCACCCGGGCTCGCCCTTGGCCCGCAGCAGGTAGCCGTCCTGGGCGTGGAACACGGCCGTCTTGGCGACCGCCCGGCGGAGCCCGTCCCGCCCGCCGCCCTCCATCCGGAACAGGTGCGACGCCGGGAAGGCGAACAGCTCGTCCCGGCCGAACCCGGTCAGCCGCAGGGCGGTCGGGTTGACCTCGACCAACCGGTCGGCGTCCGGGTCGATCAGGAACAGGGCGTCCCCGATCTCCTCGAACAGGGCCTGGGCGAGGTCGGCCGGGTCGTGGGCGAGCATGGCCGCCGGCGGGGTGGGGCGGAGCTGAGGCGATACTTGATGCTAGAACAAAACCCCGGGCGGGGGAACAACCTGGGTCGGCCTCTTAAGTCGGATTTCGGTTGTCGTGTCAGGCCGGGGCACAAAGTTCGCGTCCGGGACGCAACAACTCCGTTCGATGGGAGCTACACGCCGGCCCCGGCCGCCGGCAAGATGACGGCATCACCCCGGCACGAGCGGAGCGGACCATGAGCGGCGACCTGACCCGGCGGGCGGCGTTATCCGGGATCACGGGGGGCCTCGCCATGACGGCCGCGGACGCACGGGCGGACGGGCCGGCGGCGAAGCCGGGCTTCGGGTTCTGCCTGAACACCAGCACCGTCCGGGTCAACGACAACTCGTGGGGCAAGCCCCGGCCGATCGTCGAGCTGATCGACATCGCCCAGAAGGCCGGGTACGCGGCCATCGAGCCGTGGGTGAGCGAGCTGGAGGAGTACGTCAAGGGCGGCGGCACGCCGAAGGAGCTGGGCAAGCGGTTCGCCGACGCCGGGCTGGCGGTGCCGGACTGCATCGGGTTCGCCGAGTGGCTGGTCGAGGACCCGGCCCGGCGGAAGAAGGGGCTGGAGCAGGCCAAGCGGGACATGGAGCTGGTGGCGGCGGTCGGCGGGAAGCGGGTCGCGGCCCCGCCGGTCGGGGCGACGGGCGGGCAGAGCCGCCGTGATGACCCGAAGTTCACCGAGCCGGTGATCGACCTGCTGGCCGCGGCCGACCGCTACCGGGCGTTGCTGGAGGTCGGCCAGGGGTTCGGGGTGACGCCGGTGGTGGAGGTGTGGGGGTTCTCGAAGACCCTGCGGCGGCTGGGCGAGTGCCTGTTGGTGGCGGCCGAGTGCGGCCGCCCGGAGGGGTGTGTCTTGCCGGACGTGTACCACCTGTACAAGGGCGGGTCGGACTTCGCCGGGCTGCACCTGCTGGGGCCGTCGGCGGTCGGCATCTTCCACGTCAACGACTACCCGAAGATCGACCGGGAGAAGATCGCCGACGCCGACCGGGTGTTCCCGGGTGACGGGGTGGCCCCGCTGAAGGAGGTGTTCGCGGCCCTGCGGGCGATGAACTACCGGGGGTATGTGTCGCTGGAGCTGTTCAACCGGGAGTACTGGAAGCGGGACCCGCTGGCGGTGGCGAAGGAGGGCCTGGCCAAGACGAAGGCGGTGGCGGGGGTGTGATGACGCACGAGCCGTCTCGGCGGCCTCGGCATTACGAAGCCGCCGGGGGGTGTGTCCGGTGAGGCCCCCCTACTTCTTCCGCTTCCACACCTGCACTTCGGGGGGCAGTTTCTTCCCGTCTATAATCATCTCCTGAATCTCGAACCGATCTTCGTCCGGCCCGAGCTTGACATCCCGAGTCCTCGCCGAGTTCGGCCCGTTCTTGCCGTGCCCCGCCGCCCGGTACGTCCACTCGCCGGCCTTCCCGCCCTCGGCCACCCCCTTGTAGGTCCGGCCGCCGCTGTCGAACCCCCAGAAGGTCCACTGGCCGGTCGCCGGGTCGATGCCGTAGACCTCCTCCCGGGACTCGTCGCCGATCTTCCAGTTCAGCCGGATGAAGGCCCCGTCGAGGATTCGCTCGTACCGTATCTCCTCCTTTTTCCCCTGGGCGTTGGTGGTGGTCCAGACGCCGCCGACGAAGTAGTCGCCCCACTCCTTGAACGCCTGCTCCGCCTTCTTGTCCTTCCCGCTCGCCTTGTCGTCCCCGCCGGCGTGGGCGCCGGCCATCAAGCCGGCGATCAGCGCCGCCACCGCGACCCGCATGGCTGGCCTCCTCTTACCGTTTTCGGTTATGCCGCCGCCGCGCGGCCCTCCCAGACCAATACGCATCCGTCTAACACCAAGCGGCGGTCCGCTTGAAGACGGAGAGTACCTACCTACCGAGGCGGCCCCAACTCCTTTCCAGGACGCCGCTTCTACCGTCCGCGGTCGGCGCGACGGCACCCGCTCCGGCCCCACTGGCCATCCGAACCACCTAACCACGTACGGCCGCCGGCTCGGCGGTCAGCCGGGGGCGGACGCCGGACGCCCCGCGGGTCGGCCCGGGGGGCGGGGCGTCCGGCCGCGCGCTACCGCCGCGCCAGGTCGAACCGGTCCAGGTTCATCACCTTGTCCCAGGCGGCGACGAAGTCCCGGACGAACTGCCCTTCCCCGTCCGCACTGCCGTAGACCTCGGCCAGGGCCCGGAGCTGGGCGTTCGAGCCGAACACCAGGTCGACCCGGGTGCCCGTCCACCTCACCTTGCCCGACTTGCGGTCGCGGCCCTCGAACACGTCCGCGTCCGACGACGTCGGCTTCCACTCCGTGCCCATGTCGAGCAGGTTGACGAAGAAGTCGTTCGTCAGCGCCCCCGGCCGGTCGGTGAAGACGCCGTGCTTCGTCCGGCCGGCGTTGCCGCCCAACACCCGCAGGCCGCCCACCAGCACCGTCATCTCCGGCGCGGTCAGGGTCAGCAGCTGCGCCCGGTCGACCAGCAGGGCCTCGGCCGGGACGGCGTACCGGGCCTTGAGGTAGTTGCGGAAGCCGTCCGCGACCGGCTCCAGCACGTCGAACGCCTCCACGTCGGTCTGCTCCGGCGGGGCGTCCGTGCGGCCCGGGGTGAACCGGACCGTCACGTCGTGGCCGGCGTCCTTCGCGGCCCGCTCGACCCCGGCGCAGCCGGCCAGCACGATCAGGTCGGCCAGCGACACCTTCTTGCCGCCGGACTGGGCCTTGTTGAACTCGTCCCGGATGCCCTCCAGCGTCTTGAGCGTCTGGGCGAGTTCGGCCGGCTGGTTGACCTCCCAGTCCTTCTGCGGGGCCAGGCGGATGCGGGCCCCGTTCGCCCCGCCCCGCTTGTCGGACCCGCGGAAGGTGGAGGCCGACGCCCAGGCGGCGGACACGAGCGACCCGACGGACAGGCCGGACGCCAGGACCTTCTTCTTCAAGGCGGCCACGTCGTTGGCGTCGATCAGCGGGTGATCGACCGCCGGGATCGGGTCCTGCCAGATCAGTTCTTCCTTGGGGACCTCCGGGCCGAGGTAGCGGGCCCGCGGGCCCATGTCGCGGTGGGTCAGCTTGAACCAGGCCCGGGCGAAGGCGTCCGCGAGCTGGTCCGGGTTCTCCAGGAACCGCCGGGCGACCTTCTCGTAGGCCGGGTCGACCCGCAGGGCGATGTCGGTGGTGAGCATGGTCGGCCGCCGCTTCTTCGACCGGTCGAACGGGTCCGGGATCGTCTCGGCGGCACCCTTGGCCACCCACTGGTGGGCCCCGGCCGGGCTCTTGGTCAGCTCCCACTCGTGGCCGAACAGGTTCTCCAGGTAGTAGTTGCTCCACCTCGTCGGGGTCTGGGTCCAGGTGACCTCCAGGCCGCTGGTGATCGCGTCGCCGGCCTTGCCGGTGCCGAACCGGTTGGCCCAGCCGAACCCCTGCTGCTCGAGGCCGGCGGCCTCCGGCTCGACCCCCACGTTGGTCGCCGGGGCGGCCCCGTGGGTCTTGCCGAAGGAGTGCCCGCCGGCGATCAGGGCGACGGTCTCCTCGTCGTTCATGGCCATCCGGCCGAACGTCTCGCGGATGTCCGTGGCCGCGGCCCGCGGATCGGGGGTGCCGTCCGGGCCTTCGGGGTTGACGTAGATCAGCCCCATCTGCACCGCGGCCAGCGGCTTCTCCAGCCCGCGGCCGTGGGTGGCGGCGTCCGGCTGGTCGTCCGAGCTGACCACCCCGCCCGGCTTCTCGACGCCCGGGGAGCCGTGCGGGTACCGCTTGTCGCCGCCCAGCCAGGTGGTCTCGGCCCCCCAGTAGACGTCGTGGTCCGGCTCCCACACGTCCGGGCGGCCGCCGCCGAACCCGAACGTCTTGAACCCCATCGTCTCCAGGGCGACGTTGCCGGTCAGGATCATCAGGTCGGCCCAGGAGATCTTCCGGCCGTACTTCCGCTTGACCGGCCAGAGGAGGCGGCGGGCCTTGTCCAGGCTGACGTTGTCCGGCCAACTGTTGAGCGGGGCGAACCGCTGCTGGCCCCGCCCGCCGCCGCCCCGGCCGTCGCCGGTCCGGTAGGTCCCGGCGCTGTGCCAGGCCATGCGGATGAAGAGCGGGCCGTAGTGCCCGAAGTCGGCCGGCCACCAGTCCTGCGAGGCGGTCATGACCGCCGCGAGGTCCTTCTTGAGGGCCGCGAAGTCCAGGCTGTTGAACTCCGCCGCGTAGTCGAAGTCCGGGCCCATCGGGTCGGACTTGGCGGAGTGCTGGTGGAGCAGGTCGAGCCGCAACTGGTTCGGCCACCAGTCGCGGGTGGTGGTGCCGCCGCCGGCGGCGTGCTGGAACGTCCCGTTCGTCGTGGGGCGCGTGCTGGTTGCGTTCACGGCGGAGGTCCCCTCGTGGTGTTGGCGTGTTCGGCCGCTCCCGCGCGGCCGCACACGGCGCGATGGTTCCGGATGTGGCGACCGGCCCCGGCTCGGTGTCGGGGCCGACGGCAACTACTGTAGGGGAAAATCGGGACGAACGGGAGGAGTACCCGGGCGTCGGCCGGGCCGCGACACGCTCCGGCGCGACGACCGCCGGCCGCTAATCGGCCCCGAGGTCTTCGATGAACCGGGCCGAAGGGTGAATCCGGTCGTACTCGACGGCGAGGTGGTCGGCGACGATCCGCCGCACCTTCAGCGCCACCTCCGGGCTGGTCCCGGGCGAGCTGCGGGCCACAAACTCCGCGTCCGAGATGGGCGGGAAGCGGTCCACGAGCGCCGCCTCGGCGCGCCTCGCCAGCACGAAGAACACCACCGCGGCGGCCACCACCAGGCCGACGCACAGCATCTCGCTCATCCGGGATGCCCACCTGCGGCCGAGCAGCCGACTACGCCCGGCCGGCGGTCGGCTCGGCGGTCAGCCGGGGGCGGACGCCGACCGCCGCCGCCACCCGGCCGAGGGTCTGCCAGGTCGGGTTGGTGGCCGCCCCGGTCTCCAGCCGGGACAGCGTCTCCTCGGCCAAGCCCGTCTGCTTGGCGACCTGGGCCAGGGTCAGCCCGGCCGCCTCCCGGGCTGCCCTGAGCTGGGCCACGAACGCCCGCAGCTCGGCGTAGAACGGGGCCGACGGCGTCAGGTCCACGTCGAGCGGCGGGCCCTCCGTCCCGAGTTCCTGGATCACCTTCGCCTCCGCCCGGATCACGTCCAGCTTGGCTTGCTGCTCTGGCGTCAGCACCGGCCGCGGGCGGCTCGTCGGGTTCGTCGCCATGACGCCACCCCAGTTGGGTTCGACCTCGTAGGCCGTGACCGGGTAAACGACGGGCGGGTCGTCCGACACGTCATCCCACACCACGATGATGTGCTTCCCGGTCGAGGTCCAGCCGAACTTGCACGGTCGGCCGGATGACCGGCTCCGGTCGATCGGAACCGACGTACCGAGCAACACCTCATCGACCTCGTCCGGCGTCAGCCCGTGTTCGGCGACGTGCTCGACGTTCCCGCCCGGCTCGTCGTCCCAGATCACGGTCGCGTCGTCCATGACCGCCTCCGCCGGATGCCACCTTACTCACGCCTGATGTATAAGTCAATCTCTAGTCGGTCGCCTCGCCCGCCGTCACGGCTTGACGCCGTCCGGCGGGGCGACCGGCTTGCCGTCGGGGTTGTACCCGCCCCAGCCCCGGGCCAGCCCGAGGAAGTTGCCCATGATCGCCCGCGACACCGCCGGCGTCCCGTCCAGCTCGATGTGGAACTGGGCCGCGTAGACGTACCGGTCCCGGACCCGCAGGCACTGCGTCTTCGTCCGCGAACCCTCACCGCCCGCCGCGACCAGCACCCACCCCGCCGGCGGCCACTCGATCTGCCCGCAGTGGCTCTCCGGGGCCCGGAACTCCCGCGGCAGCCCGGCGAACACTGGGTCGTCGGCCACCGGCCGGATGTTGTGCGGGCCGCGCTCGAAGACGCAGGCGTCGTAGGTGCCGCACCGGCCCGCCGGCCCGGTGTGGCCGATGTGCGTGTAGATCGGCAGCTTCGGGGCCTTCGGGTCGCGGCAGTGCGGGCAATCCCACGGCCGGTCGACCCCCGTTTCGGCCAGGATCGCCAAGCCCTGGGCCCCGCCGCACGCCGCCCACATCGGCAGCCGGCCCGCCCGCAACACCTCCTGCACCCCCCGCCAGTGGCCGCGGTCCTGCTGGCACCAGTCGATGAAGTTGCCGGACAGGAAGGCGCACAGCGGCCGCGGCTCGGCCGCCAGGAACGCCTCCTCGAAGTCGCCCAGCCAGACGTTCTGGGCCTGGAGGTTGTCCCAGCCGTCGCACGACCGGGCCAGCGGCACGAACTCGGCCCCCGCCCCGGGCACCGTCCGGTCGCCGGTCGTGCTGACGACCACCGCCCACGGCGGGAACGGGACCTCGGCCGTCGGGTCGGCGAAGAACTCGACCTCGCGGAGCGTCGGGGCCTCGCCGTCGGCGGCCGCGATCGACAAGCGGAGGTAGCGGACCCGCTCGGCGGCCTTCAGGCGGTGGAGGCGGAAGGTCCGCCGCTCGTCGGCGACGGCGGTGCCGTCCAGGTCCCGCCAGGTGGTGCCGTCCTCGCTGGCCTGCCAGACGTACCGCCGCGGGGTGTTGCGGCGGGCGAGCGGGTGGTCGCCGTGGACTTGCAGGATGGCCCCGACTTCCCGAGGTTGCGGGAACTCCACCTGCCACCACCAGGCCGGCTCCCCGGACTTGCCCCGCCAAACCGTGCCCGGCGTCACGCCGAAGCGGTCGCCGTCGCGGGGGCCGCCCGGGGCGGAGTCGGTCGCCGTCGTGGAGGCGGTCGCGACGGGCGGGCCGTCGATCACGGCCGTCGGTGGTGGCGGCGCTGGTGGTCGCGAGCAACCGCCGGCCGAGACGAGGACGGCCGCCACGGCGGAGAGGAGCGGACCTCGCATCCCGGCCTCCTACGCCTCGCGGCGCGGCTTCCGCAGGCGATCGACGGCCCATATGATGAGGCCCGCCAGCAGGCCGGCCAGGGCACCGCCGACGATCCCCTGCACCTCGGTGAAGTGGCCCTTGGTGGTCGCGAGCCACCAGCCGGCGAAGGCGCAGGACGGCGGGGCGAGGGAGGACGAGGCCGGCCCAGGCCGGGTACTGCTGGACCGGTTCGGCCATGTTCCCCTCCTCCCGCCGAGAGACCCCGTGATCGGCCCGACCGCAGCCGCGCGGCCCGGCCCGCCTCGCACGCAACGTACCCAATGACCCTCCCGGCCGCCTTACGGGTTGACGACAACCTCGCCGGCGGTACCTCGGAACAAGATGTCGAGGCGGTTCATCACGTCGCGGCCGAGGATGCGGTCCCTTCCCGAGAAGTCGGCCTGGAGACGGCACGGGTGCTCTTGCCCGTCGATCCAGGCCCAGACGCCGAATGCGATGGTGGCGGCGGACCCGCCCCCGACCCCGCCGATCAGGCTGAGGACGCCCCGGGCCGGGGTCAACCCGAGGGCCTGACAGCCGGACGACCCGGACGAGTTCGGCTGGGACACCCAACGCCCCGGGCCGGGGTCAACCCGAGGGCCTGACAGTCCGCCCACGGGAGGACGGTGGAGTCGGCACCGGTGTCGGGGATGACCCGGTCAAGGACCGTCCCCGGTACGCCGGCCGCCGCCCGGAACTCGACCGGCATCACCGGCAGGGCCTCGCCCGGGTAGGCGGTGTCGTAGGGGAAGGTGGCCCGGCGGATGCGGGCCGGCTCGTCCTCCCGGCCGACGCAGATCACGAACGGGTGGAGGCCGGTCGCCTCGGCCGCGTGCAACACCTCGACCGGGCTTGGCCCCGACGCCACCACCCGGCCGCCGGCGAACCCCACCCACCGGCCCCGGTACTGGCCCAGCAGCCCATCCCGGGCGGTCCAGTAGGCGTCCTCGTTCGCCAGCCGGTCGGGGTGGAGTTGGCGGGCGATCTCGGGCGGGAGCCGGTCGGCGATACGGTCCACGGGCGGCCTCCCGGGTAGTACGGGATCGATCGCGTCATTCTACCGCGGATGCCCGGCCGGGCGTTACGTTGCCCGGCGACAACGGCCCGCGGCGGGCGATGACGGGTTAGGACGGCTCGTTCGCCCACCCGAGCAGCCGCCACCGGCCGTCCACCTTCACGAACAGCCGGACGTTGTGGGTGGCCTGCCCCGCGTCCGTGACCACGCACGTCACCACCGCCCGGTCGCCGTACACCTGTACCGACTCGACCCGGGTGTCCCGGTTGCCCGGCCGGATGTTTTTCAGGTACTCGTCCCGGTCCGCCATCGTCCCGTCCCGGCGGCGAAACACCAGCCGCGGGGCCACCACGTCGGCGAGCCGCTTGGCATCGCCGGCGTTCTCCGCCGCCCCGATCTCCTCGTTCAGCCGGATCAGCCCCTGGATGTCCGGTCCCATGACCTTCCCCCCCGGCTCGCCGGCCGGGCCGGCGGCCCCGCGGGCCGCCAAGCTCCAGCCGGTGCAGATCAGCAGGCACAGCACCCCCAGCACAATCCTCCCCGGCAGGGCGAACAACCCGCCCCACCAGGCCCAGATGTCATCCTTCTGCTTGCGGGTCAGCGTCTTGCCCCAGTCCTCCCGCATCTTGTAGCCGAACGCCGCGAGGTCGAAGGTCATGACCAGGGTGAACACGATCATCCCCACGGCCAGGCGGTCGGTCGTCAACAGCCCGACCCCGGCCGCCCCCTTCCCGGCCAGGAACTGGGCCACCGCGAACGCCCCGCCGTTGACCGCGAACAGCAGCCCGTAGCGGCGGTGCTTGCCGTTCTCGTAAGCCTCGAACAGCTTGTCGTCGAACCCGGCCGGGACGGGCCGGGGTGGCGGGACGATCGGCCCGTCCCCGGACCGGGGTGTCGCCCGCGGTCGCCATGTTCGCCCCCGGTTGGCCGGTCGCTCACCGAATCCTCACCGACATCTCATCCGATCGGACTCGACTCACGCCCCGACGGGCGTATTACAGAAGGAAGTACTCGCCCCGGAGGTCCCCCCATGCCCCGCCGGTCGGCCTTCACGCTGATCGAACTGCTGGTCGTCATCGCCATCATCGCCATCCTGATCGGGCTGCTCCTGCCGGCCGTCCAGAAGGTCCGGGAGGCCGCCGCCCGGACCCAGAGCACCAACCACCTGAAGCAGATCGGGCTGGCCGTCCAGAACTACCACGACGCCTTCGGCCGGTTCCCGCCGGCCATGATCGACTGGGACAGTAACTGGGACCCGGCCAACTACAACTACTGCGGGTCCACCCAGATGTACATCCTGCCCCAGATGGAGCAGGACAACGTCGCCAAGCTCGGCACCAACCAGTGGCCGGTCTACCGGTTCGGGATCAAGAGCTACGCCGGCCCGAGCGACCCGAGCTGCCCGTCCAACGCGGTGTTCACCGACGGCGGGTGGGGCGACTACGGGGTCACCTCCTACGTCGTCAACTTCGTCGCCCTCGGGGACGTGCGGAACGACCGGCCGAACTACAAGAAGATCGCCACCGTCACCGACGGGCTGTCGAACACCATCCTGGCCACCGAGAAGGTGGCCGTCTGCAACCGCCTGTCGTTCCCCGGGGCGAGCACCGGCGGGCCGTACTACAACATCTACGCCTACGGCCGGACCGCCTGGCCGGAGTGGAACCCGACGTTCGCCTACCTGATCACCGGCCCGGCGTCCAAGTTCCAGCTCAACCCGACCACCAACGGGGACACGGCCACCTGCGACCCCCGGCTGGCCAGCGCCCCCCGGTCCAGCGGCATCCTGGCCGGGCTGGGGGACGGGAGCGTCCGGTTCCTGGCCGCCGGGGTCAGCCCGGACACCTGGTGGGCCGCCTGCACCCCGGACGGGAACGAGGTCCTCGGGGCCGACTGGTAGGCCGCCCGTCGGTCTGGTGGCATCGGCCCCGGCCCGTGCCACCAGACCAAGTTAACCACCGACCCGCAAGCCCCACCCCGACCCGGAGCCGCCGCGCATGCGGGCCGCCGCCTTCCTGTTGTTCGCCGCCGTCGCCGCCGCCACCGCCGGGTGCGGCGACTACGCCCGGTCCCGGGTCCACGGGAAGGTGACCGCCGGCGGCAAGCCGGTGGCCGTCGGGAGCGTGATCTTCCTCGGCCGGGACAACATGACGTACCTGGCCGACCTGAAGCCGGACGGCACCTACGAGGTGGCCGGGGTGCCCCGGGGGACGGTCCGGGTGTCGATCCAGCAGCCGCCGCCGCGGCCGACCCCCCGGCCGAACCCGCCGGCCGGGTGGGGCGGGGACAAGGGCAAGCTGGCCGACCCGGTCGACGACAAGGCCAAGGCGTCCCGGCTGGAGGCCGTCCCCCCGCCCCCGGCCCCGAAGGCGGCCGGCCCGGCGATCCCGGCCAAGTACGCCGACCCGAACGCCTCCGGGCTGACCTTCGAGCTGACCGAGCCGGACCAGGAGTGGTCGGTCGACCTCAAGCCGTAGCCCGGCCGCCGCGTCAGAGCCGGAACAGCTTCCTCGCGTTCTCCCGGAATACTGCCGGGTGGTCCTTCGCCGGGAACAGCTTCTTAACGAAGTCGCGGTAGGTCGCTATCGGGGCCAGTGGCCAGTCCGACCCGTAAACGAACTTCCCCGGGTCGGCGACGAAGTCGATCCCGGACTTGACCCGCTCGACCTCCCGGGCCAGGCTGCCGTCTCTCTCCCACCCGGCGAACGCCTTCGCGTCCCCGACCCGGACGGCCGACAGGTCGGCCCAGACGTTCCCGTTCTTGTACAGCACCCCGGCCGCGTCGGCCAGCCACGGGTTGCCGAAGTGGGCCATCACGAACTTCGTCCCCGGGAAGTCGACGGCCACCTCGTCCACCGGCAGCGGGTGGGCGTACTTCAGCTTGGCCGTCCGCGACCAGGTGTCGCCGGTGTGCAGGACGACCGGGACGTTGTACTTCGCGGCCAGCCGGTAGTACGGCCGGAACGCCGGCTCGGTCGGCGCGTAATGGAAGTACCCGAGGTACGCCTTGAGGGCCTTCACCCGGCCCTTCTCCAGCTCCGCCTCGACCTTGTTCAGGTGGTTCCGGTCGAACCGCTCCGGGTGCAGCACCCCGACCGGGTAGAGCTTGGCCCCGCGGACCAACTTGGCCTGCTCCGCGGTCGACCTGACCCCGAGCGGGTCGTCGTCCGACACGTCCCCGGCCGGCATACACAGGGCGTGGGTGACCCCGGCCGCGGTCAGCTCGTCGCCGATCCGCTTCGCCGTCCGGGCCGGGCCGTCCGGGTCCTTGGCCGGGTCGAACGGGCCGAGCGGCCCCGGCCCGCCGCGGCCGCCGGGCACCTGGGCGTCGGTGATGTGGACGTGGGTGTCGACGATCCCGTCGGCCGGCGGGTCGGCCGCGGCGGTAGCTACCCCGCCCAGCAGCACCCCGCCGGCGGCCCGCAGTAAGTCCCGCCGCGACGGCCCGGTCCGGCCCATCGATCGCCCTCCGGTGAATGGGCGGAGTATCGCCGGACCGCCGGCCGCCGTCAAGCACCGAGCCGCCGCGAACCCGGCCCCCGCCCCGGCCGTCCTTCCAGTTCGTATCCTGAGCGGTGAAGCCTTCTCTTCCGCGGCGGGGGTGGTGCGGTGGCCGTGAACGTGGCGGTGGTCGGGGCGACCGGGGCCGTGGGCGACCTGATCCGCAAGGTCCTCGCCGAGCGGCACTTCCCGGTCAAGTCGATCAAGTTCCTGGCGTCCGAAAAGAGCGCCGGGAGGACCGTCGAGTTCGCCGGCAAAGAGTACCCGGTCGAGCCGATCCGGCCGGAGGCCTTCGCCGGCGTCCAGATCGTCCTGAGCAGTACCCCGAGTTCGGTCAGCAAGGAGTACTCGCCGATCGCGGCCCGGGCCGGGGCCGTGGTGGTGGACAACTCGTCGGCCTGGCGGATGGACCCGGACTGCCCGCTGGTCGTCCCGGAGGTGAACGCCGACCAGCTCCACCACATCCCGAAGCGGATCGTGGCCAACCCGAACTGCGTGGCCATCCCCCTGTGCGTGGCCCTGAAGCCGTTGCACGACCTCGGCCGGGTCCGGCGGGCGGTCGTCGCCACCTACCAGTCGTCGTCCGGCAAGGGGGCGAAGGGGCTGGCCGACTTCGACGCCCAACTGCGGGCGTTCGCCGCCGGCGGCCCGGTCCCGGCCCCGACCGCCCACCGCGGGCAACTGGCCGGGAACGTCCTGACCCTCGACTGGACCCTCGACCCGAACGGGTACACCGAGGAAGAGAACAAGGTCGTCAACGAGACGCGGAAGATTTTGGGCGACGCCACCATCGGCGTCTCCCCGACGTGCGTGCGGGTGCCGGTCCGGGTGGCCCACTCGATGGCGGTGACGGCCGAGTTCGACCACCCCGTCACCGTGGCCGAGGCCCGCAAGGTGCTGGCCGAGGCGCCGGGCGTCGTGCTGGTGGACGAGGCCCGGGGCGAGGTCCCGCAGCCGCTCCACGCCGAGGGGACCGACCACACCTACGTCGGCCGGGTCCGGAAGGACCCGAGCCACCCGGCCGCCCTGAGCCTGTGGGTGGTGGCCGACAACCTCCGCAAGGGGGCGGCCAGCAACGCCGTCCAGTGCGCCGAGGAGTTGGTCAAGCGGGGGATTGTAGGGTGAGAAGGGCTGGCCCGCTGATGACGCAGATTCCAGCGCAGATGAAGCCGGATAAAACCATGTGTTGAGAAAAAAAATCGAATTTTTGATCCGGCTTTATCTGCGCTGGAATCTGCGTCATCAGCGGGCCAGCCCATCTCACCCCATGCGGAACCTCAAGCTGACGATCCGGTACGACGGGACCGACTTCTTCGGCTGGCAGACCCAGCCCGGCCGACGGACGGTCCAGGAGACGGTCGAGGCCGCGATCCGGGAGATCACCCGCGAGGACCGGGTGCGACTGAACTGTAGCGGCCGGACGGATTCGGGCGTCCACGCCGTTGCCCAGGTGGCCAACGTTTACACGGCGACGAAGCTGCCGTGCGGCGTGCTGCTGAAGGCGATCAACGCCAAGCTCCCGGCCGACGTGTGCGTGAGGAGCGTCGAGGAGGCCCCGCAGGGCTTCTGCGCGAACAAGGACGCCGTCCGCAAGGCGTACCGGTACGTCATTCGGGACGGCCGCATCCCGGACCCGTTCCTCCGGCGGTATGCGTGGTTCGTCCGGCAACCGCTCGACGCCGCCGCGATGCACCGGGCGAGCCGATGCCTGGTCGGCCGGCACGACTTCCGGTGCTTCGAGACCGAGTGGCCGAACCGGCTGACCAGCGTGCGGACCATCACCCGCCTGGCGGTAAGCCGGTTCGGCGAGGTGATCTGGGTCGACGTGGAGGCGGACGGGTTCCTGTACAACATGGTGCGGGCGATCGCCGGGACGCTGGTGCAGGTCGGCCGGGGGTACTGGCCGGAGGGCCGCGTCGAAGAAGTGTTGCGGGCGATGGACCGCCGCTTGGCCGGCCCGACCGCCCCGCCGGAGGGGCTGTTCCTGCTGCGGGTGACGTACCGCGAACCCGGAACCCGGAACCCGGAACCCGGAACGGAAGACACCGACCCCGGCGAGCGGCCGGCGTGAGCCGGCTGTTCGCGTTTCACCCCCGAACAGCCGGCTCACGCCGGCCGCTCGCCAAGACGAAGCATGTCCGACCACACCTACCCGGCCGAACTCGAAGTCGTCCCGCTGGCGAACCCGCCGGCGGCGACGGTGACGGTCCCCGGCAGCAAGAGCATCACCAACCGGGCCTTGGTGCTGGCGGCCCTCACCCCGATGGACGTGGACTGTCGGCTGACCGGCGCGTTGCGGAGCGAAGATACCGAGGTCATGGTCGCCGCCCTCCGGGCCCTCGGGTTCGCGGTCGAACCGCGGTGGGACGAGCCCGAGCCGGCGGTCGTCTTTCCGTTCCAGGAGCGGGCCCGCATCCCGGCCCCGGCCGCCGACCTGTACGTCGCCAACTCCGGCACGACGATGCGGTTCCTCACCGCGATGGTCGCCACCGGCGAGGGCCGCTACCGGCTCGACGGCGTGCCCCGGATGCGGGAGCGGCCGATCCAGGACCTGCTCGACGCCCTCAACCAACTCGGCGGGGTCCGGGCGTACAGCGAGGCCGGCAACGGCCGTCCCCCGGTGGTGGTCGAGACGACCGGGCTCCGGGGCGGGCACGTCCGGGTCCGGGCGGACCTGAGTAGCCAGTTCCTAAGCGGGCTGCTGATGGCGGCCCCGTTCGCCGATGACGATCAGCCCATCACCATCGAGGTCGCCGGGGCGGTCGTCTCCGAGCCGTACATCGAGATGACGGTGGCGATGATGCGGCAGTGGGAGTACGAGGTCGAGCGGGTCGGGCCGGGGACGTGGTACGTCCCCACGAGCAACGGCTACCACAACCCGGCCCGGTACGTCATCGAGCCCGACGCCTCGGCGGCGTCGTACTTCTGGGCCGCGGCCGCCATCTGCGGCGGGCGGGTGACGGTCTCCGGGTTGACCCGGACGTCGCTGCAAGGGGATGTGCGGTTCGTGGACGTGCTGGCCGCGATGGGCTGCCGGGTCGAGGAGTGTGCGGAGGGGATCACCGTCCACGGCCGGCCGCTGCGGGGCGTGGACGTGGACATGAACGCCGTCAGCGACACCGTGATGACGCTCGGGGCGGTGGCCCTGTTCGCCGACGGGCCGACCACCATCCGCAACGTCGGCCACATCCGCCACAAGGAGACCGACCGCATCGCCGCCCTGGCGACCGAGCTGCGCAAGCTCGGGGCGACCGTGGACGAGCGGGACGACGGGCTGACCATCACCCCCGGGCCGCTCCGCGGGGCCGCCGTGGACACCTACAACGACCACCGGATGGCGATGAGCCTGGCCCTGGTCGGGCTGAGGGTGCCCGGGGTGGTGATCCGCGACCCGAAATGTGTCGCCAAGACGTACCCGGGATTCTGGCAGGACCTTCAACGCTTACGGACGTAACCCGTTCGTGCCGACTCGGTTCGGGTGGCGACTTCGATCTGACGCTGTTTCTTCCGGTCAGGTAATTTGGTTCAGACGTGGGGTGTGTCGGTCGACCAGAACCAATGAAAGCGGCCCGGCGGTTCCCCCGCCGGGCCGGGTCCGGCCTACTTCCCCTCGTCCTTGGGCGGCTCGGTCCAGAACGGGCTGAGCCGCTTGATCTTGTACAGAATCTTCTCCCGGTCCTCGCCGATGGCCGTCTCCAGCTTGGCCTTCAGCTTCTTCATCTTCTTCTTCCGGTGATACCGCCGGTCGAGTTCGATCCGCCGCTCCACCGCCATAGACTAACCCCCCAACGCGGACGCCCGGTCTGGCCGACAACGTATGAGTCAACCTTACGACCCGCCCCCCCGGCCGACAACCCGCGTCCGGACCGCCGTCCTCGTAGCCTGGGCCGCCCTGTCCCTGTCGGCCGTGGCCTTCGTGTTCGGCTTCGGCACCAACTCGCCGACCGTGGACGAGTGGGAGTTCGTCCCGGTGGTGACCGGGCATGAGCCGGCCGGGCCGTGGTTCTTCGCCCGCCACAACGAGCACCGGTTTCCGCTACCCCGGGCGGTCTACCTGCCGCTCGTCCGGCTGACCCACGACTACCGGGCGGCCAGCCTGTTCCAGGTCGTCTGCCTGTCGGGCCTGAGCCTCTGGCTGATGGGGGTGGCGGCCCGGCTCCGCGGCCGGCCGGCCTGGGCCGACCTGTTCTTCCCGCTGTCGCTCCTCCACGTCGGCCATTGGGAGAACCTGCTCCAGGGCTACCAGGTCGTCTTCGTCCTGTACACGGTCCTGGCCGCCGCGGTGGCCGTCGTCGCCGTCCGGGCGAACACGGACAACCGGTCCGGGTCGGGGGTAGTGGCAGGCGGGCTGGCCGGGCTACTGGCGCTGTGCGGCGGGTCGGGGGTGATCGTGGCCATCCCGGTCGGGCTGTGGGTGGCGACATTGGCCGCGGCCGAGGCGTGGGCCGGCCGCCGCTACCGAGCGACGGGCCTCGTCGCCGCAGCCCTCGTCCCGCTCGGGTACGCGGCGTGGTATCTGGCGACCTACGAGCGGCCGCCGCACCACCCGCCGGCGTCGGCCAGCCCGCACCCGGTCCGGGGGGTGGCGATGGTGGCCGGGCAGACGCTGGCGATGGCGTTCGGGCCGGGGTGTGCGGCCGTCTGGTGGGGGGCGGCGGCCGGCGTCCTGGGGCTGGCCGGGGTGACGCTCGCCCGGGCCGGGCGGGAGCCGGCGCCCGCCGC
>JAIEQN010000242.1 GCA_019747685.1 Gemmataceae bacterium | reverse complement strand
CCAACCCGGTGGTTTTGTTTGGTTTCCCGCCGGTTGTCGCCCTTGACGGGCACGGTTCATGCTCGACTCCTCCCGCCGTAGCGACCCCTCCGGCAATCGGACACCGTGGGTCTATCTGTACAGAATACCACTAAAACGAAACGCTGTCAAATGCGGGGTCGGCTTCGTGGTTGGCTCGCCGACGGCCACCCCGGTCCGCCGGCGGGCATCTTAACGGTCCGTCAGCCGGCCGGCCGTGGGGGCGGGGCCGCCGGCGGTGGGTACTTCGCCCGCTCGGCCCGCCACTTCTTCACCTCGTCCGGCTTGTTCAGGGCGACGTACAGCTCGATCAGCCGGTCGGCCGCGTCCGGCAGCCGGTCGCGCCCTTGCAGCGGGATCGTCTTCGCCCGCTGCTTCATGCCCTCATAGCCGGCTAGCAGGAGCGGCTCGGCCTCGCCAAGTCTTCCCTGCCCGAGCAGACTCCCGCCGAGCATCGACCGGGTGTTGAACGTATTCCAAACGTCCGGCTGGGTCTTCTCCCGGGCGGCCAGCACCTCTCGCAGGTGCGGCTCGGCGGCGGCGAACCGCCCGACGGCCAGGTACGCCCCGGCCAGGTTGCCGCGGGAACCGAGGGTGTGCGGGTGGCCGGGCCCGAGCTTGGCCTCCATGCCCTTGTAGGTCCGCTCGAACAGCGGGACGGCGTCGGCCGGCCGGCCGGCGCACTCGTACGCCCCGGCCAGGTTGTTCATCCCGGCCAGGGTGTCCGGGTGGTCCGGGCCGAGTGTCGCGGCCAGGGTCGCCCGGCCCTTCTCGAGGAGCGGGACGGCCCGGGCCGGGAACCCGAGGTAGGTGAGCGACAGGCCGAGCTGGTTCTGGAGGGCGGCCACCAACTGCGGGTCCCCGACCGCCTCCCCGTCGAGCTGGTCGGCGGCCGCCGCCAGCCGGTCGGCCAGGACCACATCCAGCGGCTGCTCCCTCCGCTTGTGCAGCCGAATATCCAGATCGGCAAAGATGCCGAGCAGCAGGTTGTTCCCCCGCTCGACCTGGGCCAGCCGCTTGGCGGCGACCTCGTTCGCCGCCCGCTCGGCCGCGGCCCGGTCCGACTCGGCCTGGCGGGCGGTGTCCGCCGCGTCCCGCTGCCGCCGGGCCTCGACCAGCCCGAGCGTCGTCCCGACGACGCCGGCGACCAGGGCCAGCAGGACCGCCCCGGCGGCCGCCACCGGCCCCTTGTTCCGGGCCACGAACTTCCGCGCCCGGTAGCCGGCCGTCGGCGGGCCGGCCGAAACCGGCTCGCGGTTCAGGAACCGCTCCACATCCTTCGCGAAGCCGGTGGCCGACTCGTACCGCCGGTCCCGGTCCTTGCTCAGCGCCTTCATCACGATCCAGTCCAGCTCCCCCCGGACGAACCGGCCGAGCCGGGCCGGCTCGGTCTGCCGGTTGGCCGCGATCGTGGGCTTCGCGTCGGCCGTACTCAGCCGGTGGCTCGGGGTCGGCGGGTCCTGCTCCCGGATGACCCGCAACATCTCGTCCAGCGCGGCCTTCTTGATCGCCTCCCGGGTCAGCGGGGTGGTCCCGGTCAGCAGCTCGTACAGGATGACGCCGAGGGCGTACACGTCGGCCCGGGTGTCCACGTCCACCGCGTCGAACCGGGCCTGCTCCGGGGCCATGTACAGGGGCGTCCCGAGCACCGACCCGAACCCGGTGAACAGCGACCGGTCGGTCAGCGGGACCGGGCTGACGGCCTTGGCCAGCCCGAAGTCGATGACCTTCGGGACCGGCTTGCCGTCGTGCGACTCGACCAGGATGTTGGTCGGCTTGAGGTCCCGGTGGATGACCCCCTCCTGGTGGGCGTGCCGGACCGCCCCGCACACCTGCCGGAACACGGCCAGCCGGTCGGGGACGGTGAGCCGGTGGGCGTCGCAGAAGTCGGTCAGCGGGACGCCCTTGACCAGCTCCATGACGAAGAACGGCTGGCCGTCGGCGGCCGTCCCGGCGTCGAGCAGCTTGGCGATGTGCGGGTGGTCCATCAGGGCGATGGCTTGGCGTTCCGCCTCGAACCGGGCCAGGATCGTCCGCGACCCGCCCCGGTCGGCCCGGATCAGCTTGAGGGCCACCCGCCGCCGGACGGGTTCGGTCTGGTCGGCCATCCAGACGGCCCCCATCCCGCCCTCGCCGATCTGTTCGAGCAGCTTGTACCGCCCGGCGACTACCTCCCCGGCCACGTCCTGCGGCGGCTGGTAGGCGGTCGTGTCGCCGCGAATCGCGGTGCGGGTGGGGTCGTCCGGCGGGAGGTCGGCGGTGAGGTCCGGCCCGGGCGGGGCGTCGGCCCGGAGCAGGGCCTCGACCCGGCCGCGGAGGTCCGCGTCGCCGCCGCACTCGCGGTCCAGGAAGGCCGCCCGGGCGGCCGGGTCGGGGAGGTCGGCGGCGGCCAGGAACAGCGACTTGGCGCGGGCGGGGTCGGCGGGCACGGGCCACCTCCGGGAGCGGGGTCGGTCGACCGTTCCTGGCGAGCGGGGGGCGTTAGCCCCCTGTTTCTTGGTTCGGGCGAGCGGGGGCGTCAGCCCCCGCTCGCCAGGACACCCTCCTCCCCCTCTATGCCCCGTCCGCGGGAAATGTGTCTGACGGATTCCGGGGATCGCCCCCGAGCGCGTCCCGGAGCCACGCCCGGGCGTACTTCCAGTCCCGGTAGGCGGCCGCCCGGGACACCCCGAGGGCGTCCCCGGCCTCCCCGACCGACCGCCCGCCGAACAGGTGCAGGTGGGCCACCCGGGCGGCCGCCGGGTCCTCCGCCTCCAGCCGCCCGAGCAGGTCGTCCAGGGACAGGACGAGGTCGGGGTCTTCGGGCAGGGCGGCGGCCCGGTCGAGCAGGTCGAGGCGGACCCGGCCGCCGCCCCGCTTGAGCCGGCCGCGGTCCCGGGCGTGGTCGACCAGGATGCGGCGCATGGCCTCGGCGGCGGCCGCGAAGAAGTGCCCCCGGCCGTCGAACGCCTGGTCGCCGACGAGCCGCAGGTACGCCTCGTGGACGAGGGCGGTGGGGTCGAGGGTGTGGCCGGGGGCCTCGGCGGCCATCCGGGCGGCGGCGAGCCGGCGTAGCTCGGCGTAGACGAGCGGCAGGAGGTCGGCGGCCGCCCGCCGGTCGCCGCCGGCCGCCGCGTCGAGCAGGAGGGTGAGGTCGGCCATCCCGCCGAGTCTACCCGACCCGCCGGCGGGCGGGAAGCGGGTAGCGGCGGCCCGCTACCGCCCGCGGGCGGAAGTCACCGGGCCGGGTCGGCCGGCGGCGTCCGGGTCGCCCCGGTCGGTGGCGGTCAGGATGTGGGTAACGCCGGCCATCGGCGGAACCCGCCGGAGACGCCGGGCGTACCCGGTCGATTGGATCCGGCGGTCCGGCCGCCGTTCGACATCCGCCCCGGCCGGCCGTATCATGGGGCCTTCCCGCCACCCGCGCCGCCGCGGACCCACCCCCGGCCCGCGGCGGAGAGGACCGCCCCATGCCGGACCCCGCCGCCCCGCCCGCCGTCCCGGACGACCGGGCGGTCGCCGACTTCGGCCGGATGTGGGAGGTCTACAGCAAGGCGGTCGACCATGACTACTTTTCCCACCGGGCGGTGGCCGCGGAGCTGCACCGGGTGCTGGCCGACGAGGTCGGCCGCCCGTTCCGGTTCCTCGACCTCGCCTGTGGGGACGCCCGCACGGCGGTCGCCGCACTGCCGGGCACCCCGGTCGCCCGCTACCACGGCGTCGACCTGTCCGAGCCGGCCCTGGCGGCGGCCCGGGCGGCGGTGGCGGCGCTGCCGTGCCCGGCCGAGCTGGAGCGGGCCGACTTCGTGGCCGCGGTCCGGGACCTCCCCGCGGGGGCGGCGGACGTGGTGTGGATCGGGCTGTCCCTGCACCACCTCCAGACCCCCGCCAAGGCCGACCTGATGCGGGCCGTCCGGGCGGTGGTCGGCGGGGACGGGCGGTTCCTCATCTACGAGCCGGTCTGCCGGGAAGGGGAGGGGCGGCCGGCCTTCCTCGACCGGTTCGAGGCGACCTACCGCCCCCTCTTCGCCGCGATGACGGCGGACGAGTGGGCGGCGATCATGGCCCACGTCCGGGCGTGCGACCTCCCCGAGTCGCCGTCCGGGTGGGCCGGGCTGGGCCGGGCCGCCGGGTTTTCCGAGGTGCGGGAGCTGTTCACCGACCCGCCCGGGATGATCACCCTGTTCGGCCTCCGGCCGTGACCGGCCCTATTCTCCCCCGGCAGGCCCGGCTATCATGACGGCCGAGCATCCGACCGAGGACCCCGCCCATGTCCCTCGCCCCGCCGCGCCCGCGGCCCGCGTGTCGTCGCCCCCTCGCCCTGGAGGTGCTGGAGGACCGCACCAACCCGACGCTCCTGCCGCTCGGGTCGGGGCTCTCGCTCGACGGCAGTTTCGTGGGCAACCAGGCCACCGGCGGGCCGGTCTGGGTCGGGTTCACCCCGGTCGGGGACGAGCCCTTCCGCAACCTCCTCCAGGTCGACCTGAACGCCGGCGGGGGCCTCCAGGTCGACCAGGCCGCCGGCTCGTTCAACGTCACCAACGCGGCCATCGACCTCGTCGCCACCGCCGGCCTCGACCTGACCGTCTGGCGGACGCCCGACGCCACCACCCCGGTGACCATCTCGGCCGGCCAACTGCTCAGCACCGGCGGGCAGCGGTTCGACTCGAACACCTCCCAGTCGGTGATGATCGCCGGGGCCGTGTTCACCCTCGCGAACCTGTACCTGGACAACCCCGACCCGACCACCACGGCGGACAGCGTGGCCCGGCTCAAGGGCACCCTCGGGTTCGCCGGGGTCGACGCCCGCATCTTCAGCCTGACCGTGGACGGGGCGAACCACGTCACCGCCGCGGCCGGCGGGCTGAGCCTGACCGGGGCCGGGATGAACGCCTCCCTCCCGGGCGGGGCGTCCCTGTTCGGGATGGGGCTGGTGACCGGCGGGCTCCAGGCCGACTACACCCACGACCCGGTCAAGGGGGACGTCTTCAGCATCGCCGGGGAGGCCGGCTTCTTCGCCAGCAAGTTCCAGGCCCCGGACGACCCGGACAACACCAAGGGGGTCCAGGTCGGGCTGGGGGTGACGATCACCGACGGGTCGGTCACCGGGGTCCAGGGCGACCTGACCGTCGGGGCCAAGTTCCAGGCCGACACCGTCCAGTTCCAGGTCAACCAGGCGCAGTTCGTCTACGACTTCGGGGCCGACCAGTTCGAGCTGTCCGGCCAACTGACGGTCGAGGTCCAGTCCCCGAACAACCCGACCCGGCCGCAGGGGATTATGCTCACCCTGGGCACCTCCCCGCCGTCGGCGGACAAGCCCGGGCTGGTCATCAAGGACGGCACCCTGGAGGCCGTGACCGCCTACGCCCAGGCGGACTTCACCCTGTTCGGGGTCAACTTCTCCATCCCGGAGCGGCTGGACCTCGTGTACACCGCGGGGGCCGGCACCACACCGGGGCAGTTCACCCTGAGCGGCGGCGTTACCGTGTCGTGGGGGTCGGCCAACTCGGTCACCGCCTCGGCCGAGCTACTGAGCGGGACCCAGCCGGGTCTCGTCCTCTCGGGCGGGCAGTTGCGGCGGCTCGACCTGCTGGTCAGCGGGGGGTTCGGGTTCGGGCTGCCCGGCGGGCTGAACGTCAGCCCCGGCGGGGAGTCGCAGGCCGCCAACGTCGTCTGGACGACGCAGAACGGGCGGGACGCCTTCGGCATCGCCGGGCAGTTCAACCTCTCCAACGTGTTCAACGCCTCGGTCAGCCTGGGCACCATCGGCGGGCCGTACGGGATCACCGTCATCGACGGCGAGTTCGACCTGGCGTCCGTCACCATCCGGGCCGGGTCGATCAACCTCGGGGCGTTCCAGATCCAGGACCTGCTGGTCGGCTACACCCAGGACCAGACGACCGACCAGTGGGACCTCGACCTCGGCCTGCAACTGCTCTTCCCGGGCGGGTGGGCGGTCGGCGGCTACCTGACCCTCGTCAACCGGGCGGTGAACTCGATCGAGATCGACTACGCCGCGGAGGGCGACGACGACGGCATCCCGCTCGGCGAGTCGGGCCTGTTCCTGACCTTCGCCGACCTGTCGGTGAATAACCTCCAGAACACGACCCTGCCGGTCAGCGTGGGGGGGGACGTGGTGGTGACGTTCGGCCCGCAGGTTTCGCTACCCGACCCGCGGGACCCGACGAACGCGAAGACGGTCGGGCTGATCGCCGCCCAGGGGTCGTTCGCCGTCAGCGGCGAGGAGCTGGCGGTCCGCGGCGGGGTGTACCTCGGGGCGTTCGTCACCGCCCGCGACCCGAACACCCGGAAGCCGACCTACGAGGGGCTGCTCGGCTCGGGCACCGGGTACGTGAACCTCGACTGGGCGGCCCGGGTGTACTCGGCCGGGTTCGACTACCAGATGCTCGACGGGGCGTTCCAGGTCCGGGCGGCGTTCGAGTTCAAGGGCGGGGGCGACGACTTCTTCCTGTTCATCGACGCCGAGGCCGACCTGGCCGTCCCGAAGTTCGTCCCGGTGGTCGGCGGGCTGAAGCTCGCCAGCGCCGACTTCATCCTCGACTACGAGGACGTCGACGGCACCCGGGCCGGGTTCGTGGCCGGGTGGGTGGACGTCCTCGGCGAGGTCGTCGGGGTGAAGTACGACATCGGGGTGGGGAAGTGGTCGGTGTTTGGCAAGGCCGAGGCCGACGCCCTGTACGACTGCGAGCAGAACCCCGAGCAATGCCTGACGATCGACGACAACTCTTACGTCTACCAGAACTCGTTCACCGCCCCGGCCGGGGCGACCACGCTGGTCCTGTCGGTCGACTGGGAGGAGGACGCCGGCACCCAGACGCTGGCCGTCGCCATCCCCGGCCTCGGGGTGATCCCGCAGGCGAACTGGGGCGACTCGCAGTACGCCCCGTACGCCATCACCCCCCTGCCGATCTCGTTCGCCGACCCGACCCGGCGGCAGGTCTCGCTCGTCGGCGCCGCGGGGCAGCCGTACGCGCTGCTCCCCGCCGGGAGCTACCAGCTCCAGCTCGTCAGCTCGGTCGAGTTCAACAACCCGCCGGAGTTCACCGCCGGGTTCGGCTACCCGAAGCCGACGGCCGGGATCACCGCCGCCGGCCCCGACCCGAACGACGGGAACAAGGCGGTGGTCACCGTTCAGGGGCTGGTCGACCAGGCGCTCGCCGGCCAGGTGACGGCCCGGCTGTTCATCCGGCCGACCCGGGGCGGGAACCTGACCCCGATGCCGGCGAAGGTCCTGTCCTCGACGGCCGGGGCCCCGCCGGGCGGGTCGCCGCCGAACAGCCAGCAGTACACGATCACCGCCGAGATCGACCTGACCGACCGGTTCTTCCAGACGTACTCCGTGTTCGCCGCGGTCAGCGACGGGGTGAACGACCCGGTCCTCTCGCTCGCGTCGGCGGACCCGGTCAGCTCGGCCGCCCCGCTCAACGGGACCGTCACCAACGCCGCCCCGGGCTACTCGGGCGACGCGGTCAGCGGCATCCGGGTGTACATCGACGCCGACGGGGACGGCCGGTACGACGCGGCCACCGACCCGTCCGGGGTGACGGACACCGCCGGCGGGTACACCGTCTCCCAAACCACCCTCCTGTTGAACATCGGCCAGACGTACAACGTGCTCCTCGTCCTCCCGCCCGGGACCACCCAGTTCTCGCCCGCCTCGCCGCCGCAGTTCCAGTACGACCCGACCGGCCCGGCGGTGGACATCCCCTTCCAGGTCGTCCTCTCGGCCGGCGTGAACGGCGTGGTGTTCGAGGACCTGAACAAGGACGGCCAGTACGACGCCGGGGACGGCGTCCTCCCCGGCCAGAAGGTGTACGTCGACCTGAACAACAACGGGCAGTTCGACCCGGGCACCGACCCGTACACGGTCAGCCTGACCCAGGGCGACTACCACATCTACGGGCTGCCCCCGAACCCCTCCGGCCCGGCCTACGTCGTCCGGGCGGTCGTGCCGTCGGCCTACTACGCCCCGGTCTCCTCCGCCTTCACCGGGGTCGTCATTTCCGGGGCCGACGACCAGTTCCAGAACGCCAACATCGGCCTGCTCCCGAAGGTGCGGATTTCCGGCACCGTGACCGGCTACCCGCTCGACCCGAGTGGCGTCCTCAGCCCGACCAAGCAGGCCCTGCCGAACTGGACGGTCAACCTCGTCCAGAACGGGCAGGTGGTGGCCACCACCCAGACCGACTCGGGCGGCAGCTACCAGTTCGTCGTCGAGGACGGGACGTACACCGTCGACCAGGGCCTGGAGCCGGGGTGGCGGCAGTTGGCCCCGTTCACCCCGGACCTCCGGATCAACCCGAGCGGGCTGGTGAGCAACCTGCCGTGGCAGCCGGCCCCGACGACGGCGACCGCCGACCTCGACGGGGACGGGTTCCTCGACCTGGTGGTGCAGAACGGCCAGAACAACGTCCACGTCCTGTGGGGGGACGGGACCGGGTCGTTCTCCCTCACGACCTCGACCACCCTGTCCACCGGGGGGGGCGGCGTGAACGTGATCCTGGCCGACACGTCCGGGGCCGGGCGGCCCGACATCCTGCTGTGGGACAACTCCGGGGACGTCTTCCGGGTCCAGAACGCCGGCGGCCGGACCTTCGGCGGCGTCACGCCGTTCGCCAGCGTGGACGACCAGCTCGGCGACCCCGACGACACCGACGTCGGGACCTACGACGTGACCGCCGGCGACCTCGACGGGGACGGGCGGGACGACCTCGTGATCCTGTGGTACACGGCCACCCACGACATCTTCACGACCTATAACTACGGCTTCTCGATCTTCTACGCGAACGGGACCAACAGCGGCCCGAACTACGTCGACGGGCTGACCCCGCCGATCCAGGGGGACAAGGCCAACGCCGGCACCCAGGGCCAGGGGCTGGTCAAGGTCGTGGACCTGCGGAACAGCGGGGTGAACGACATCGTGTTCGCGGGGTACTTCAGCAGCGGCAACCGGACCAACATCACGGTCGGGCTGAACGACGGGACCGGGCGGAACTTCGCCTGGCAGACCGGAACCGCCCCGCCGGCGACCAACCTGGCGTTCAACGACATCGACGGGGACGGGTTCCCGGATGTCGTGTTCCTCAACGCCGGGGGCCCGGCGACCACCCTGTCGTACCTCCACAACCAGTACGTCCCGGCGACCGGGGGCAGCCCGGCCACGGTCGCGTTCGTCCCGTTCGGCGGCTCGCAGCCGGCCCTCGTCCTGCCGTACGGCGGGGGCGGCAACGTCTACAACCTGAACACCTTCCTGACGGACATGAACGGCGACCTGCGGCCGGACGTGGTCGCCGTCGGGCAGGTCGGGAACCCGCGGAACAACTACATCTGGGTCTGGACCAACGCCGGCGGCGGGGCGTACTTCACGGCCAACCCCCAGGCCAACCCCGACTACGGGGTCCCCAACACCTACCTCTCCACCGCCGCCGTCGGCGACCTGGACGGCAACGGGCTGAACGATGTCGTCCTCGCCGACACCGCGGACAACATCGTGATCGTCTTCACCAACCTGTCGGCGATCAACCCGACGGTGGTGGTCACCGTCGCCCCGGCGACGGCGGTGACGCAGGACTTCGTGAACGGCCAGGTCGGCCAGCTCACCGGGGCGGTGTACGAGGACGTGAACCGGAACGGCACCCGGGAGGCCGGCGACCGGCCGATGGCCGGGGTCCGGGTGTACGTCGACCGGAACGGCGACGGCGTCCTGGACCCCGGCGAGCCGGTCGCCACCACCGGGGCGGACGGGGCGTATGCGTTCGCCGGGCTCCCGGACGGGACGTACCCGGTCCGGGTGATTCCGCCGCAAGGCAACCTCCCGGGCGCCGGGGGGGCCACCCGCACCGTGGCGGTCGGCCCCGGCCGGCCGCCGACCGGGCCGGACTTCCTCTTGCCGCGGCGGTGGCTCAAGCCGGTGGCCGACGTGACCGCGGCCCGCGGCAGCGCCGTCGAGTTCGTCGTCGCCCCGACCGGGGCCTCCACGAACCCGCGGCTGCGGTTCCTGCTCGACGCCGGGGCGCCGGCCGGGGCGGCGATCGACCCGCGGACCGGGCGGTTCACCTGGACGGCGCCGGCGGCCCCGGGCCGGTACACCTTCACCGCCCGGCTGCACGACGCCTTCGACCCGGTCATGACCGAGGCGGCGACGTTCACCGTCCTCGTCCCCGGGGCCCGGCCCGGGCCGGCCGGTCCGCTCCCGCCCCTCGACTTCTTCCCCCCGCCGGTGCCGCCGTCCGCCCCGCGGCTCCCCACCGCCCCGGACTTCGCCGCGTTCCCGATCTCCGCCGACCGGCCGCCGGTGTACACGGCCGTCGCCGGGTTCGGCGGGTGGGTGCGGGTGTTCGACTACGCGGGCGCCGCCGAGCGGTTCCGGTTCCGGCCGTTCGGCGATTTCGCCGGCGACGTGCGGGTCGCGGTCGGGGACGTGACCGGGGACGGCATCCCGGACGTGGTCGCCGGGGCCGGCCCCGGGGGCGGGCCGCGGGTGGTGGTGTTCGACGGCGACACCGGGGCAATGGCCGCCAGCTTCTTCGCCTTCGACCCCGGCTACACCGGCGGGGTGTCCGTCGCGGCCGGTGACGTGAGCCGGGACGGGTACGCCGACGTAGTGGTTTCGCAGGACGCCGGCGGTGGAGGGGCCGTCGCCGTGTTCGACGGGCGGACGCTCGCCCCGCTCGCCCGGTTCCGCCCGTTCGAGGCGGGGTTCGCGGGCGGGGTGCGGGCGGCCGTCGGGGACGTGAACCGGGACGGGGCGGCCGATCTGGTCGTGACGGCGGGGGACGGCGGCGGGCCGCGGGTGGCGGTGTTCGACGGGGCGGCCGTCGGGGCGGGGACCGCCGCCCGCCTGTTCGCCGACTTCTTCGTCATGGACCCCGGGCTGCGGACCGGGTTCTACGCCTCGGTCGGCGACGTGAACGGGGACGGGTTCGGGGACATCCTGGTCGGGGCCGGGCGGGGCGGCGGCCCGCGGGTGGTGGCCCTCGACGGAAAGTCGCTGATCGAGACCGGGACGGCGGTGGTCGTGACCGACTTCTTCGCCGGAGATGCCGCCGACCGGGCCGGCGTGCGGGTGCGGGCGGCCGACCTGGACGCCGACGGCCGGGCCGAGGTGCTGGCGGCGGCCGGGCCGGGGCCTCTGCCGATCGCGTACCTGTTCGACCCGGGGACCGGCCGACGGCGGGACGCCTTCTACGCCTTCCCGGTCGACGCCGTCGGGGGCGTCGAGGTCGGGTAGCGCGACGGGCGATCTGATGGCCAAGGTGGGACTCGAACCCACACGCCTTTGGGGCGCTCGATTTTGAGTCGAGTGCGTCTGCCATTCCGCCACTTGGCCGGGCGTTACCAGCATAAACCCGGCCCCGCCGGCGGACAAGGGGGCGGGCCGTCGTCCCGGCCGCCGCGCCCGGTAGAACAGCCGGAAGGGGCGAACCCGTTCCCCCGCCGGGCTGTCCGTCCCGGGCCGACCCCACCCCGGGCCGCCCCATGCTCCTGTCCGTCACCACCACCCGCCGCCCGGCCGCCGACCTCGGCTACCTGCTCCACAAGCACCCGGCCCGGTTCCAGTCGTTCGACCTGAGCTTCGGGCAGGCCCACGCCTACTTCCCCGAGGTCGCCGACGACCGCTGCACCGGCTGCCTCCTGCTCGACGTGGACGCCGTCGGCCTCATCCGCGGCCGCAACCCGGACCAGGACTTCCTGCTCGCGCAGTACGTCAACGACCGGCCCTACGTCGCGTCGTCGTTCTTGAGCGTGGCCATTGCCCAGGTGTGGGGGTCGGCCCTCCAGGGGCGGTGCAATGACCGGCCCGAACTAGTGACGACCCCGATCCCGCTCGAAGCCCGGCTGGATGTGCTGCCGGTCCGCGGCGGCGAGACGTTCCTGCGGGCATTGTTCGAGCCGCTGGGTTACGTCGTCGAGGCCGTCCGCCACCCGCTCGACGAGCGGTTCCCCGACTGGGGCGACGGGCCGTACTTCTCCGTCACCGTCCGGCAGACGATCACCCTGTCGGCCCTGCTGACCCACTTGTACGTCCTGGTTCCGGTGTTCGACGCTCGGAAGCACTACTACGTCGGCGAGGACGAGCTGGAGAAGCTCTTGGCCAAGGGGGCGGGGTGGCTGGCCGGGCACCCGGCCCGGGACGAGATCGCCCGCCGGTATCTGGGGAACCGGCCGAGCCTGTACCGGCTGGCCCTGAGCCGGCTGGTGCAGGACGAGGAGCCGGCCGAGGCGGACGACGAGGCCGGGCCGAAGGACAAGCCCGAGGAGGTGCTGGAGCGGCCGATCAGCCTGAACGAGCAGCGGCTCGGGGCGGTGCTGGCGGTCCTGCGGGCGGCCGGTGCCCGGCGGGTGATCGACCTCGGCTGCGGCGAGGGGAAGCTGGTCCGCGAGCTGCTGAAGGACCGCCCGTTCGAGGAGGTGGTCGGGGTGGACGTGTCGGTGCGGGCGCTGGAGGTGGCGTCCCGCCGGCTGAAGCTCGACCGGCTGCCGGACCGGGAGGCCGGCCGGGTGAAGCTCCTGCACGGGTCGCTGATGTACCGCGACCGGCGGTTCGAGGGGTTCGACGCGGCGGCGGTGGTGGAGGTGGTGGAGCACCTCGACCCGCCCCGGCTGGCGGCCTTCGAGCGGGTGGTGTGGGAGTTCGCCCGGCCGCGGGCGGTGGTGCTGACCACCCCGAACCGGGAGTACAACGCGGTGTGGGAGACGCTGCCGGCCGGGAAGTTCCGGCACGCCGACCACCGGTTCGAGTGGACCCGTGCGGAGTTCCGGGACTGGGCGGCGGGGGTGGCCGGGCGGTCCGGGTACGCGGTCCGGTTCGTGCCGGTCGGCCCGGAGCACCCGGAGTTCGGCCCGCCGACCCAGATGGCCGTGTTCGAGCGGTCGGGGTGAGCCGTGGAAGCCGTGATCCTGGTCGGCCTGCAAGGGGCGGGCAAGTCCACCCTCTGCAAGGACCGGTTCTTCGCCACCCACGTCCGGGTCAACCTGGACATGCTCCGGACCCGGCACCGCGAGCGGCGGCTGGTGGCAGTCCGCGCCGAGACCGGGGCGGCGTTCGTGGTGGATAACACCAACCCCACCCGGGCCGAGCGGGCGGTCTATATTCAGGTCGCGAAAGCCGCCGGGTTCCGGGTGGTCGGGTACTACTTCCAGTCCCGCGTCGAGGACTGCAAGCGGCCAAACGAGGGCCGGCCGCTGGGACAGCAAGTGCCGCTCAAGGGCCTTCTCGGGACGGCCGGGCGGCTGGAGCTGCCGGCCCGGGGCGAGGGGTTCGACGAGCTGTACTACGTCCGGGCCGACGACGCCGGCGGGTTCGTGGTCGAGGGGTGGGCCGATGACGTTCGATGAGCTGGACGGCCGGATGCGGGTGTTCGAGACGGCCCACGACCTGTGCGTCCTGCCCGGGCTGCACATGGCCGCCCGGCTGGACGGCCGCGGGTTCACCCGGCTGACCAAGGAGGGCCACCGGTTCGAGGCCCCGTTCGACGAGAGGTTCCGGGACCTGATGCTGGCCACCGCCGAATACCTGATGACCGGGTGCGGGTTCGGGGTCGCGTACGGCTACGCCCAGAGCGACGAGATTTCGCTCCTGTTCGCCCCGGACGAGAACGGCTTCGGCCGGAAACTCCGCAAGCTCCACTCGGTCCTGGCCGGGGAGGCGAGCGCCAAGTTCTCGCTCCTGCTCGGGGCGGTGGCCGCGTTCGACTGCCGGGTGTCCCAACTGCCGTCGGCCGAACAGGTGGTCGACCACTTCCGGTAGCGGAACGAGGACGCCCACCGGAACGCCCTGAATGCCCACGGCTACTGGCTGCTCCGTAAGAAGGGGAAGGCGGTGGGCGAGGCGACTGCGGCCCTGGCCGGGCTGTCCACCGCGGCGAAGAACGAGCTGCTGTTCCAAAACGGCATCAACTTCAACGACCTGCCCTTGTGGCAGAAGCGGGGCGTCGGGCTGTACTGGGAAGAGTACGACCGGCCGGCCGTGAACCCGAAGACCGGCGAAACCGTCCTTGCCCGCCGGCGGCGGGTCCGCCGTGACCTCGACCTGCCGATGAAGGACGCTTACTCGGACTTCCTCCGCGACCTGCTCGCCCGGACCGGACGGCCGGCATCATGACCCTCTCCATCCCGAAGCTGTCGCTGGTCGTGCTGGCCGGGCCGAGCGGGGCCGGCAAGAGCACCTTCGCCCGGGCCCACTTCCTGCCGACCGAGGTGGTGTCGTCGGACGCCTGCCGGGGGATGGTCTGCGACGACCCGAACGACCAGGCCGCCACCGCCGACGCCTTCGACCTGCTGCACGCCATCGCCGCCAAGCGGCTCGCCCTCGGCCGGCTCACCGTCATCGACGCCACCAGCGTCCAACCCGAAGCCCGGGCACCCCTCGTCGCCCTGGCCCGGAAGTACCACGTCCTGCCGGTGGCCGTCGTCCTGAACCTGCCGGACGATGTCTGCCACGCCCGGAACGCCGGCCGGCCCGACCGGGCGTTCGGCCCGCACGTCGTCCGCAACCAGTCGAACCAGCTCCGGCGGTCGCTCCGCGGGTTGCGGGACGAAGGGTTCCGCCAGGTCTACGTCCTCCACACGCCCGAGGAGGTGGCGGCCGCGACGGTCGAGTGGGTGCCGCTCTGGACCGACCGGCGGGACGACCCCGGGCCGTTCGACCTCGTCGGCGACATCCACGGCTGCGCCGACGAGCTGGAGCAGTTGCTCGACAAGCTCGGCTACGTCCGCGCCGAGGTGGCCGAGGCCGGGCCGGGGTGGGGCACGGTCGGGTACGCTCATCCGGAGGGCCGCAAGGCCGTCTTCGTCGGCGACCTGGTGGACCGCGGGCCGCGGGTCCTGGATACGGTCCGCATCGTCCGGAACATGGTCCGGGCCGGGGCCGCCCTGTGCGTCCCGGGCAACCACGATGTCAAGCTGCTCAAGAAGCTCCGCGGCCGGGACGTGAAGATCACCCACGGGCTGGCCCAGTCGCTGGCCGAGATCGACGCCCTCCCGGCCGAGGTCCGCGGGCCGTTGGCCCGGTCGCTCGCCGACTTCCTGGATGGTTTGGTCAGCCACTACGTCCTGGACGGCGGCAGGCTGGTGGTGGCCCACGCCGGGCTGAAGGCCGAACTCCAGGGGCGGGCGTCGTCGAAGGTCCGCGACTTCGCCCTGTACGGCGAGACGACCGGCGAGACCGACGAGTTCGGGCTGCCGGTCCGGCACAACTGGGCGGCCGAGTACCGCGGCCAAGCCGCAGTCGTCTACGGCCATACCCCGGTCCCGGAACCCGAGTGGCTGAACCGGACGGTGAACGTCGACACCGGCTGCGTCTTCGGCGGCAAGCTGACCGCCCTCCGCTGGCCGGAGCGGGAGTTCGTCTCCGTCCCGGCGGCCCGGACGTACTGCGAGCCGGCCAGGCCGTTCCTGCCCGAAGGGCAGCAGGCCCCGGGGCTGACCGCCCAGCAGGCCAACGACCAGGTGCTTGATGCGGACGACGTGCTGGGCAAGCGGATCATCACCACCCGGCTGCGGGGGGCGGTGGTGGTCCGGGCCGACCACGCCGCGGCCGCCCTGGAGGTGATGAGCCGGTTCGCCGCCGACCCGCGGTGGCTGGTCTACCTACCGCCGACCATGTCGCCGTGCGAGACCAGCCGCGAGCCGGGGCTGCTCGAACACCCGGCCGAGGCGTTCGCCTACTACCGCGCCCAGGGCGCCCCGAAGGTGGTGTGCGAGGAGAAGCACATGGGGTCGCGGGCCGTGGCGGTCGTCTGCCGGGACGAGGCCGCGGCCAGGGAGCGGTTCGGGGTGACGGGCGGCGAGGTCGGGGCGGTCGTCACCCGCACCGGCCGGCGGTTCTTCAACGATGCCGGACTGGAAGCCCAGTTCCTGGATCGGGTGCGGACGGCGATCACCGCCGCCGGGCTGTGGGAGTCGCTGAACACGTCCTGGGTTTGTCTCGACTGCGAGCTGATGCCGTGGTCGGCGAAGGCTCAGGCGCTGTTGCAGACGCAGTACGCGGCGGTCGGGTCGGCCGGGCGGGCGGCCCTGCCGCGGGCCGTCGACACGCTGGCCGCGACCGCGGCCCGGCTGACCGGCGAGGAGCGTGACAAGCTCGACCGGGTGGCCGACCGGATGCGGCACCGTGCGGAGGGCGTGCAACAGTTCGTGGACGCCTACCGCCGGTACTGCTGGCCGGTCCACAGTCTCACCGACCTGAAGCTGGCCCCGTTCCACCTGCTCGCTTCGGAGGGCAAGGTCCACGCCGACAAAGATCACGTCTGGCACATGGGCACCCTAGCGGCCGTCTGCCGGGCCGACCCGGAGCTGCTGCTGGCGACCGAGTACCGGGTGGTGGACGTGACCGACCCGGCGAGCGTGGCCGACGGGGCGGCGTGGTGGACGGCCCTGACGGAGCGCGGCGGGGAGGGGATGGTGGTCAAGCCGCTGGAGTTCGTCCACCGCGGGCAGCGGGGGCTGGCCCAGCCGGCGGTCAAGTGCCGCGGCCGGGAGGACCTGCGGATCATCTACGGCCCGGACTACACGGCCGAGGAGAACCTGGCCCGGCTGCGGAGCCGCGGGCTGGCCCACAAGCGGGGGCTGGCGGTCGGCGAGTTCGCCTTGGGCGTTGAGGGGCTGGAGCGGTTCGTCCGGCGGGAGCCGCTGCGGCGGGTCCACGAGTGCGTCTTCGGGGTGCTGGCCCTGGAGAGCGAACCGGTGGACCCGAGGTTGTAGGCGAGCGGGGGGGGGGGCGCGCCCGGTTGGGGGCGGGGGGGGGAACAACGGGGGGGTGGCCGCCGCGCCGCCACGCGCCCGGGCCCCCCGGC
>JAIEQN010001169.1 GCA_019747685.1 Gemmataceae bacterium | reverse complement strand
GGCTCATCAACTTCGGGTGCGCGAGGGCTTCGCGGTTGACGACGTGCTTCGGCACCCGGCCGGCGGCGACATCGACCAGCGCCCCGACGGCACTGCGGCCGTTCAGCCCGAAGCACTCGTCCGTCCAGCAGATCGCGTGCGGGCTGAGGATGACGTTGTCCAGGGCCAGGAGCGGGTCGTCCGGGGCGATCGGCTCCGGGTCGAACACGTCCAGCCCGGCCCCGGCGATCCGACGCTCCCGCAGGACCTTCGTGAGCGCCGCCTGTTCGACGATCGGGCCGCGGGCCACGTTCACCAGGTACGCCGACGGCTTCATCCGGGCGAGACGATCCGCGTTAATGAGGTGCCGAGTTTCGGCCGTCAGGGCGCAGGTGACGCAGACGGTGTCGGCCCGGGCCATCAGGTCGTCGAGTTCGACGATCTGCACGCCGAGGGCCTTCGCCGCGGCCGGGTCGGGGTACGGATCGGCGGCAATGAGCGTCATGCCGAACGGCTGGCAGAGGGCGGCCAGCTCCCGGCCGATGTTCCCGAAGCCGACGATCCCGAGCGTCCGGCCGGTGACGCCCTGGCCGTTGTAGTCGAGCTTTTCCGCCCACCGCCCGGCCCGGGTCAGCCGGTCCTTGACGAGGAGCCTGTGCGACAGGGCCAGGACGAACGTGAGGGCCGCGACCGCCACCGGCCGGCGGACGCCTTCCGGCGTGATCGTCAGGATGACGCCCGCGGCCGTGCAGGCCGGGACATCGACGTTGTCGTAGCCGACCCCGAACCGGGCCACGACCTTCAGCCGCTCGGCTGTCACGGTCCGCGCGGTCACTTGCGGGCCGAGGACGAGCAGCCCGTCATACCCGGCGGCGATTTCAGCCGGAATCTCGCCGCTCACCGGCGGCAGGAACTCCCACGGGACCCCGGCCCGGTCGAGGCCGTCGAGGCCGATGTCGCCGAAGCCGTTGGTGCCGTCCGGCTTCAGGAAGTCGCGGGTGACGCCGACGCGGAACATGTCCACCCGGGAGGGGTCGGGGATGGCGGGCGGCCGTGAAGGATCATCATGCAGGACCGACCGGCCGGCGTCGACCGATTTCCCGGATTTCCTTCACATTCCCGGCACCCCGCCCGGTCTACTGATCCGGCTCGGTCTTGGGGACGTGGACGATGGTGGCCGTCAGCACCACCGCCCCCCGGCCGAACGCCCGCCGCTCTTCCACCCGCGGGTCGAGGTGCTTCTTCCGCAGTTCGGCCACCGCCACGTCCCCGGCGGCCGGGTCTTCCGAGAAGACCACCACCGTCCCGCCCTTGGCCAGAATCCAGATCGGGTCGCCGCGGTAGAGCTTGTCGTCCTTGATCGCCGGGAACTCGACGCTGACGAGCTGGAGGTAGTGGTAGCTGGTGTGGGCGGCCATGTCGTAGGCCGGGGCGAGCGGGGCGTTCAGGTCGTACCAGAACCAGACCGTCCCCGTCGGCCCGCGGTCCCGGGCCCACCGGGCAACCTCCAGGGCGGCCGCGAACGCCGCCTTCCGCCGGTCGTCGAACGCCTCGGCCCGGCCGACCCGGGACGCCCGCTCGACCCCGATGAGAGCCGCCGCCATCCGGAACTGGGTCCGGGCCGAGAGCGAGACGAGTGCGAGCAGGACGGCAACCATCACCCCAACCGCCAGCCGGGGCCGGGTCCCCTGCGGCAATAGCACCGCCGCGATCGCACACCCGAGGGCGGCGGCAATCGGCAGCCACGCCCCCCACCCCGGCAGGTGCAACCGGTCGGCCGTCAGGCAGCCGGCCACCAGTACCAGGCACCAGACCCCGGCCTGCACCCGGAACCGGGCCGGGGTGAAGCCGTTGGCCCAGCCACGGAGTTGCCCGCCCAGGGCCAGGAACGCCGGCAGCATGGCCAGGACGCTGGCCGAGAGCCAGTACTGGAGGAACGCCAGCTCGACCCGGAGCTGCTTGACCGCCAGCAGCCCGACGATGACGAGCAACTGGACCTGGAAGTAGGCGGCGAACGCGACCCCGCGGTCGGCAGCCCCGCGGCGGTAGGCCGCGGCCGCCCGGAGCAGCCCGACCACCGCCCCGACGACCGCCGCCGCCGGGAGGACCAGCCACCACGCCCCGCCGGCCCAGAGCCGGGGGTGGTGGACGAACTGGGCGGTCGATTCCGGGCCGAACGTCCTGATGTAGTTGAACGACGACAAGAGGAAGACGAGCGGCCCGCCGAACAGCCGCGACGCCAGGGCGAAGGCGGCCATCGCCCCGCCGAACCCGGCCCCGGCCCAGAAACCGCCCACCTCCAGCGAGTGCCGTTCGCCGAGCCGGTTGGTCAGAACGAAGAACCCGGCCAGCGGGATGAGCAGGGTAGCGAACCCGACGTGGGTGGCCAGGATCGCCGCCGCCGCCGCCCCGAACGCCGCCGCCCAGGCCCGCCACCACCCCGGCCGGGCCGCCTGGGTCGCCAGTGCCATCCCGAGCAGGAAGTAGGCGATGACGTAACCGTCGCAGTAGTCCCACCCGCAGGCCCGCAGGTAAAAGGCGTGGGTGCCCAGCGCGGCCATCGCCAGGAACGCGGCCCGCCGGCCGACCGTCCGGCCGAGGGCGACATAACCGGACAGGACGCCGACCGAGTAGACGCCGATGTGCAGGGCGGCGTTGGCCGCCGCCGGCGCCAGAAGGGCGTACACCGCCGCCCCGGGCAGGAGCATCCCGAGCCGGCCGGCCGAGTAGTGGTCGCCGTAGGCCGTCAGGTAGCCGGGCAGGTTCTGGAAGAAGCCGGTGTACGCCCAGGCGTCGCGGTACAGGCTGGCGTACACCCAGAGCGGGTCGGCGAGCAGCACCAGCCACGGCAGGACGACGAGGACCGCGGCCCCGGCGTCGACCCGCCCGGCCAGGCGGACCGCCAGCCCGCGCAGGGACGCCGGACGGACATCGGCCACGGCCCGCGGTCGCATCGTCAGCATCGCCAACTCCCGGCACGACCACGGACGCCCGGCGGACGGTAGCCCGGGGCCGGCCGGGCTGTCAACGCGGGCCGCGGGGCGGGCGGGGTTGACACCGACCGGGCCGGCCGGGGTATAACCCCGGCCCCGGTCCCCGACCCCGGTGCCGCGTGGCCCAGACGGTCGCCATCGTCCAGTCGAACTACGTCCCGTGGAAGGGGTACTTCGACCTCGTCCGGTCGGCCGACCGGTTCGTCCTGTACGACGACGTGCAGTACACCCGCCGGGACTGGCGGAACCGGAACCGGATCAAGACGGCCGACGGGACGCAGTGGCTGACCGTACCGGTCGAGGTGAAGGGGAAGTATGCCCAGACGGTCCGCGAAACCCGGATCGGCGACCCGGGCTGGGCCGACAACCACCTGACCCGGCTCCGCCACGCCTACGCCCGGGCGCCGTTCGCCCGGGTGCTGCTGCCGGCGGTCGCCGACCTGTACGCCGAGGCGGCCGGGTACGAGACGCTGTCCGAGGTGAACGCCCTGTTCATCCGGCGGCTCTGCGACCTGCTCGACATCGCCACCGACATCACCGACTCGGCCGCGTACCGGCTGGACAACCCGGACCCGTCCGGCCGGCTGCTGGACATCTGCGTCCAGGCCGGGGCGACCGAATACCTCTCCGGCCCGGCCGCGAAGGCGTACCTCGACGAGGACCTGTTCCGCCGGGCCGGGGTGGCCGTCCGGTACATGGACTACTCCGGCTACCCCGAGTACCCGCAGTTGCACGGCCCGTTCGACCACGCCGTCAGCGTACTCGACCTCTTGTTCATGACCGGCCCCCGGGCCGTCGAGTACCTGGACAAGGCCCCCACCCGGGAGGCCGCGTGACCGCCATCGAGGACGCCGTCCGCGGGTATTACACCCGCCGCTTGGCCGAACACGGGCCGACGCCCCGGGGGGTGGACTGGAACGGGGCCGAGTCCCAGGAGGTCCGCTTCCGGCAGCTCCTCCGGCTGGTGGACGGGCCGTACGTGCTGGGCGACTACGGGTGCGGGTACGGGGCTTTGCTCGGGTATGCCCGGGCGGCCGGGTTCGTCGGCGAGTACCGCGGCTACGACCTCGCCCCCGCGATGATCGCGGCCGCCCGGGACCGGTACGCCGCCGACCCGCGGGCGGCGTTCGGCGACCGGGAGGACGTGCTGGCCGGGTGCGACGTGGTTGTCGCCAGCGGGGTGTTCAACGTCAAGCTCGACGCCCCGGTCGGCGAGTGGGACGGCTACGTCTTCCGGACGCTCGACCGGCTGGCCGAGCTGGGGCCGCGGGGGTTCGCGTTCAACGCCCTGACGAGCTACTCGGACCCGGACCGGATGCGGCCGGACCTGTACTACGCCGACCCGTGCCGGCTGTTCGACCGGTGCAAGCGGCGGTACTCCCGACAGGTGGCCCTGCTCCACGATTACGGACTGTACGAGTTCACGATCCTGGTGCGGAAGTAACCGACCCGGGGGGACGTTCCCATGCCGAAACCCGTGGTAATCTTCGGCACCGGCGACTTCGCCCGGGTGGCCAGCGTCTACCTGACCCACGACAGCCCGCATGAGGTGGCGGCGTTCACCGTCCACCGCGAATACCTGACGGCCCCGACCTTGCTCGGCAAGCCGGTCGTGCCGTTCGAGGAGTTGGAACGGGACTACCCGCCGGACCGGTACGCGATGCTCGTAGCCACCGGCTTCAAGGGCGTGAACACCCGACGGGCCGGTATCTACGCCGAGTGCAAGGCCCGGGGGTACGAGCTGATCCGCTACGTCTGCTCGAAGGCCGTTGTCTGGGGCGAGGTCGAGTTCGGCGACAACGTCTTCGTGTTCGAGAACAACGTGATCCAGCCGTTCGTCCGAATCGGCTCGGACACGGTCCTGTGGAGCGGCAACCACGTCGGCCACGACGCGACCATCGGCGACCACTGCTTCGTCTCGTCCCACGTGGTCATCTCCGGCCGGGTGACGGTCGGCGACCGCTGCTTCCTGGGGGTGAACAGCACCATCCGGGACGGGGTGACGCTCGGGGCCGGGTGCGTGGTCGGGGCCGGTGCGGTCGTCCTCAAGGACGCCGCCCCGGGGAGCGTGTTCCGCGGCCCGGCGGCCGAGCTGTCGCCGGTCCCGAGCCACCGGCTCAAGGCGATCTGACATGACCGCCGAGGCCGTCGCCTTCGCCGACCTGTTCGCCGCCGAGGACCGGCACTTCTGGTTCCGCGGCCGGAACCGGGTCATCGCCGGGGCCGTCCGGGACGCGGTCCAGGACTTCCCGCCCGGGTATCGGGTCCTGGAGGTTGGTTGCGGGACCGGGTACGTCCTGCGGCTGCTGGAGCGGGAGTGCCGGGGGGCAGTGGTCATCGGGTCGGAGGTGTCGGACGAGGGTGTGGCGTTCGCCCGCCGGCGGGTCGGCAGCCCGGTCGTCCGGGCCGACGTGTACGCCCTGCCGTTCGCCGACCCGTTCCACCTGGTCGGGATGTTCGACGTGCTCGAACACCTGCCGGACGACGCTCGGGCGTTGCAGGAACTGCGGGCCGCGACCGCCCCCGGCGGCCGGCTGGTGCTGACCGTGCCGGCGTACATGAGCCTGTGGAGCCACACCGACGAGTCGAGCGGCCACTATCGCCGGTACACCCCGACGACCCTCCGGCGGGTGTTGACCGAGGCGGGATGGGTCGTCGAACGGCTGACGCCGTTCATGCTGCCGCTGGTGCCGGTGATGTGGGCCGGGCGGAAGCTGGCGGCCCTGGCGAACCGCCTGCGGGGGCGGAAGAAGACCGGCCGCGAGCTGGCGGTCGGCGAGCTGCGACCGGTGCCCGGGTTCAACGTTCTGATGCGGGGGCTGCTTGCCCTGGAAGCACCGTTCGTGCGGCGGTGGCGGCTGCCGGTCGGCACGTCGCTGCTGGCCGTCGCCCGGAACCCGGCCGGGTCCGCCGCCCGAGTCGCCGCCTGACACCCGAGGAGCCGGCCGTGCCGTCACTCAAGACGATCCTCGCCGTCCCGGCGGTGTACCGGTTGTTCGGCCGGGTCGTCGGCGGTAACGCCCGGGCCACCTTCGTCCGGGAATACCTCCGGCCGGCGGCGGGGGATCGCGTCCTCGACCTCGGCTGCGGCCCGGGCGACCTGCTCGCCTACCTGCCGCCGTGCGACTACGTCGGGGTGGACCTCGACCCGCAATACGTCGCGGCGGCCCGGGCCCGGTACGGCGACCGCGGGTCGTTCCGGTGCGAGACGGCCGAGGCCGTCGCCGGCGTGGAACCGGGGACGTTCGATCTCGTCATCGCCAGCGGGCTACTCCACCACCTGACCGATGAGCAGGCCGACGCGACCTTGCGGGTCGCCCACAAGGCCCTCCGGCCGGGCGGCCGGTTCGTCAGCCTGGACGGCTGCTTCGTCCCGGGTCAATCGCCCGTCGCCCGGTGGATGCTCCGCCGCGACCGGGGCCGGTTCGTCCGCGATCTGCCGGGCTACCTCCAGCTCGCCGAAGCCGTCTTCCCGGCCGTCCGCCCGGCCGTCCGGCACGACCTCCTCTGGCTGCCGTACACGCACGCCGTCCTCGAATGCACCAGGGGGGCCGGCGGGTGAAGCTGTCGATCGTCACCACCCTGTTCCGGTCGGCCCCGTACCTCCGGGAGTTCCACCGCCGGGCCGCCGCCGCGGCCGCGGCCCTCACCCCGGACGTGGAGTTCGTCTTCGTCAACGACGGGTCGCCGGACGACGCCCTGGCGGTCGCCCTGGCCCTGCGGCAGGAGGCCGGGAACGTCCAGGTGGTCGACCTGTCCCGGAACTTCGGCCACCACCCGGCCATGATGACCGGGCTGGCCCATGCGACCGGCGACCGCGTCTTCCTCATCGACTGCGACCTGGAAGAACACCCCGAACTGCTCCCCACCTTCGCCGCCGAACAGGACCGGTCCGGGGCCGATGTGGTGTACGGGGTGCAGGACGGCCGGCGGGACGGGTGGCGGGCCCGGCTGGCCGCCAAGGTCTTCTACCGGACGTTCAACCTGCTCAGCTCGGACCCGATCCCCGAGAACGTGATGACCGTCCGGCTGATGACCCGGCGGTACGTGGCCGCCCTGCTCGGGCACACCGAGGCCGAGTTCGCCATCGCCGGGCTGTGGGCCCGGACCGGGTTCCGGCAGGTCGCCGTCCCGGTGGTCAAGCGGCGGAAGCCGACCAGCACCTACAACCTGGTCCGCAAGGTCGGGGTGTTCGTCACCGCCCTGACGGCGTTCAGCAGCCGGCCGCTGCACCTGGTCTTTTATCTCGGGTTGCTGATCTTCGCCGGGGCCGCGGTCGCGGCCTTCGTCCTGGCCGTCGGCAGCCTGGCGTCCGGGCAGCAGCCGGCCGGGTGGCCGTCGCTGATCGTCTCCGTCTGGCTGCTCGGGGGGCTGGGCATCTTCTGCCAGGGGGTGCTCGGCATCTACCTGGCGAAGGTGTACGTCGAGGTGAAGCGGCGGCCGGTGACGATCGTCCGGGACGTGTTCCCGCCGCTCCCGGCCGCCGGGGAAAGGCGGGCGGCATGAGGTGGCGGAAGCTCGGGCGGGTGTTCGCCCCGGACGGGTCGGCGCCGTGGATGCGGACCCACGCCGCCAACCCGGTCGCCGAGCCGCGGGCCGACGGGGCGGTGCGGGTCTACTTTTCCGGACGAGATGTCGACAACCGGTCGCACGTCGGCTGGGTCGATCTCGACATCGATCCAGCCGGCGGACGGGTGGCCCGGGTGACCGACCGGCCGGCGGTCGAACCGGGGCCGCTGGGGGTGTTCGACGACAGCGGAGCGACGGTCGCCTGCGTCGTGCCGGACGGCGACCGGACCCTGTTGTACTACCTCGGCTGGAATCTGGGCGTCACCGTCCCGTGGCGGAACAGCATCGGGCTGGCCGTGCGGCACTCGCCCGACGGGCCGTTCGAGAAGGTCAGCCCGGCCCCGGTGCTGGACCGCTCGGCGGCCGACCCGTTCACCCTGTCGTACCCGTGCGTCGTCCGGGACGGGGGGCGGTGGCGGATGTGGTACGGGTCGTGTCTCGGCTGGGGGCCGGCCGGCAAGGACGGGATGCGGTACGGGGTCAAGCACGCCGAGTCGGCCGACGGCGTCACCTGGCGGCCGGACGGGGCGGTGGTGTTCGGCGAGGCCGAGACCGGCGACCCGATCCTAGCCCGGCCGTGGGTGGTGAAGGACGGGCCGCTGTACCGGGTGTGGTACTGCCGGGGGTGGCCGGCCTACCGGATCGGCTACGCCGAGTCGGCCGACGGCCGGGTCTGGGTGCCGCTCGACCACCGGACCGGGATCGATGTCACCCCGGGCGATTGGGACGCCGAGATGGTCTGTTACCCGAACGTCTTCGACCACCGCGGCCGCCGCTACCTGCTGTACAACGGCGACGGCTACGGCCGGACCGGGTTCGGGCTGGCGGTGCTGGAACAGGACTGACCCGGCGAGGCACGGATGGCCGCCCCGATCGCGTTCAACCGCCCGGCCATGCCGCCGGCCGCCTACGACTACCTGCGACAGGCGGTCGGGAACATGCACCTGTCCGGCGACGGGCCGTTCACGAAGCGTTGCCACGCCGTCCTGGAACAGGTCCTCGGCGCCCCGAAGGTGCTGCTGACCACGTCCTGTACGCACGCCCTGGAGATGGCCGCCCTCTTGCTCGACATCGGCCCGGGCGACGAGGTCATCGTCCCGTCGTTCACTTTCGTTTCCACGGCCAACGCCTTCGCCCTGCGGGGCGCCCGGCCGGTGTTCGCCGACATCCGCCCGGACACCCTGAACCTGGACGAGCGGCCGCTGCCGGCCCTCCTCACCGCCCGCACCCGGGCCGTCGTGCCGGTCCATTACGCCGGGGTCGGGTGCGAGATGGGCGCCATCGGCCGGGTCTGCCGGGCGGCCGGCGTCGCGGTCGTCGAGGACAACGCCCACGGGCTGTTCGGGGCGTACCGCGACCGGCCGCTCGGGGGCTTCGGCCGGCTGGCCGCCCAGAGTTTCCACGAGACCAAGAACGTGTCGTGCGGCGAGGGCGGTGCCCTCGTCATCAACGACCCGGAGTTGGCCGACCGGGCGGAAATCCTCCGCGAGAAGGGGACCGACCGGAGCCGGTTCTTCCGCGGGCAGGTGGACAAGTACACCTGGGTGGACGTGGGGTCGAGCTACCTGCCGAGCGACGCCCTGGCGGCGCTGCTCTTAGCTCAACTGGAGACCCGGGAGGCGATCCAGGCCAAGCGGCGGGCGGTCTGGGACCGGTACGCCCGGGAGCTGGCCGACTGGGCGACGGTCAACCGGGTGGGGCTGCCGCACGTCCCGGCTCATTGCGACCACCCGGCCCACCTGTTCTACCTACTGCTCCCAACCCTGGACGACCGGCAGCGGCTGTTGGCCCACCTGAAGTCAGCAGGAATCACCGCCACCTTCCACTACGTCCCGCTCCACCTGTCGGCGATGGGCCGGCGGTTCGGCGGGCGGCCGGGCCTCTGCCCGGTGGCTGAGGCGGCCAGCGACCGGCTCGTTCGACTGCCGCTCTTCTTCGACCTGACTGACGCCGAACAGGGACGGGTGATCGACTCGGTCAAGGACTTCCGGGTGCGGGCCGGGGCGGCCCCGGCGGCCGACCTGCTGACCCGGCTGGCCTACCCCGGGGCGACCGCGGCTTGACCGACCGCCCGGGCGTATCGCCTGCCGCCCGGCAGGGCGTGTGCCCCCGTCCCGACTGGCTCATTCCTTCCAATACGCCGGCAGCCCGGGCTTGGTGTCTCGGAGGATTTCCAGGCAGTCCCGGCGGTCGGCGTCCGACAGGTGGGCGAACGGCTTCGACCGGTCCTTCCCGGTCAGCACCTCCCACAGCCGCCGGTACACCTGCTCCTTCGCCTCCGCCGGCAGCCCGTCGAAGAGTTTCGAGTAGACGACGTAGGAGAGCGGGTACTTGAACATCCGCGCCGTCAGGTCGAACTGCCGCAGGCTGCGACCCTGCCCGTCGAACGGCCCGCGGGCGGCGAACTCCTCGGCGAACCCGCTCGTGCCGGCCACCGGCCCGGTCAGCGGGGCTTCTTCGGAAAACAACAGGTACTCGACCACCGGCTCGCAAGCCCGGTCGATCCGCCGGGTGGTACTCTCCGACCGCGTCCCGGCCGGCCGGTCCAGGGCGGCGTTCATCTCGGCCTCCTCGGCCAGCGCCAGCCGGGTCAGGAAGTTGGCCCGGGTCAGCCGGTTGTGGGCCTCCCCCTGGTGTTCCAGCACCATCAGGGCGACCAGGTCGCTGTGCGGCGTCGGGTAATCCCCGGCGGTGAAGTACGGCCGCAGGTCGGTGACGTTCGTCCCGTCCCGGCCGGCCGGCCCGGACCCGCCGACGACCCGGTTGCCCTGGTGCGACTGCTTGCCGCTCGTCCCGGTGACGTACCACCCGCCCCAGCGGTCGCCGAACGGGGTGCTGTGGTCGACCCGCTTCGTCCCCCGCGACAGCACCAGCTCCCCCGACCGGTCGGCCGACACCGACCGGGCCAGGTGCCCCGGGAACCCCTGGGTCGGCGACCCGCCGTGGCAGATCAGGCAGTTCTCCCCCTGCCGGGCGATCGCGGCGTCGCGGATCGGGTCCTGGTCGAGGGTGTAGAAGACGGTCCCGAGGTTCGGGTCGGCGGCGGCCAGCTCCAGCACGTCGCCCCGCCGGCAGAACCCGACCGCCACGTCGTCGTTGAAGTAGACGGCCCGGGGCGTCTTCGGCCCGATCCGCGACCGTTGGAGGCTGGTCTTGGAGAAGACCAGCACCTGCGACGACGGAGGGATGTCGAGTTCCTGGAGCAGCCCGCGGAGGTAGCCGGTGTCGGGGTCACGCGGCAGCGTGATCACCCCGGACTTGATCTTGCGGACGAGGTCTTCGACCCGGTTGTCGGCCGGGGCGGTGCTGTATTGGATGGGCGGGCGGTCGAGGTCCGCCGCTGCGGCCGGCGGGGCGGCCACAAGCACCGCCCCGGCGAGGAGGAGAAGTCGGGTCGTCATCGGCCCCTCGGTACGGGCGGGGACGAGCCGCCCGGGTATTACCGACAAATTTATCCGATATAGTCCGGGGCGTCAACCGTGCCGAACGAATCCATCGATCGGGGCGTTGCGACCCGGTCCTTTGACAGTCCGAGCTGGCCCGGCGATTCCGACAAGGCACGTGGCCGACCTGATACGGAGCCGGGTCCGTGAAAACCAGTTGGGCCAGAAAAGGCGGGGCCGACGGTTATGATGACCGTCGGCCCCGTAAGGACTTGTGTACCCCCGACAGGAATCGAACCTGTGACCCCCAGTTTAGGAAACCGGTGCTCTATCCCCTGAGCTACGGGGGCGTGGCCGGGATTCGTTATACCATACCGCGGACCGCCGACCAACCGCCGCCCGACCCGGGTGTCCGATGCCCCCCTGCCCCGCGATCCTCGTCCTGCTCGCGGCCGCCGTCGCCCCGCCGGCCGGCGAGTTCGTCGCCATCAGCCCGGCCGACGACCGGCCGGTCGGGCTGCTCCTGAAGCTGACACCGGACGTGGCAGCCGAGTTCGGGACGCCCGCCGGGACCGTGACCGTCCGCGACCTCGTGGCCCTCGACCGGGTCGGGGTGTCGGCCCCGCCCCTGCCCCGCGGTCCGGCCCTCGTCACCACCGCCGGCGACCGCATCCCCGGCCGGCTGGTCGGCGGCACCGGCCAAGCCCTGCGCTTCCGCCCGACTTGGGCCGTCGGGGATTGGACCGTCCCGCTCTCGGCCGCGGCCGTCGTCTGGCTCACCCGCCCGCCGGCCGACACCCCCGCCGACCCGGCCGCCTACCCCTGGCTGGCCGACCGCCGCAAGCGGGACGTGCTGCTGCTCCGCAACGGCGACGTACTCCCCGGCACCCTCGACGGGTTCGCCGACGACCCACCGGCGTTCCGGTTCAAGCCGGAAGCCGGGCCGGTCCGGGCGGTCCCGTTCGCCGAGGTGGCGGCCGTGGCGTTCAATCCGGCCCTGGCCCGGACACGCAAGCCGAAGGGGCCGTTCGCCCGGCTGGTCCTCCGGGACGGCACCCGGCTGGCCGTCGCCGAGGCGGCCGCCGACGCGGAAGTCCTGTCCGGGAAGACGCTGTTCGGCCAGACGGTGGCACTGCCGCTGGACGAGGTCGTCGGGCTGCGGGTGGCCCAGGGGAAGGCCGTCGACCTGTCCGACCTGAAGCCGGCGGCCGCCGAGCAGGCCGGGTTCCTCGGGGCGGGGTGGCCGTGGGCGGCCGACCGGTCGGTCAAGGGGACGCCGCTGCGGCTGCGGACGGCGGCCGGCGAACACACCTTCGACCGCGGCCTCGGCACCCACCCCCGAACCACTCTGACCTACAACCTGGATGGCAAGTACCGGCGGTTCGAGGCGGTCGTCGGGATCGACGCCGGGGCGGTCCGGCCCGGCCGGGCGGCGGTCAAGGTGTTGGTCGACGGGAAGGAGCAGCCGCTGCCGGAGTTGGCCCGGCTCGGGCCGGGACCGGCGGTGCCGGTGCGGGTCGATGTCCGCGGGGCGAAGGAGCTGAAGTTGGTGGTCGACTTCGGCCCGGACGGGGATGTCGGGGCCGACATGGACTGGGGCGACGCCCGGCTGATCGAGGGGTAGGGACGCGGAGAGCCGGGGTTGCACCCCGGCTCTCATTGGTTTGGTTCGGCAACCCACACACCCTACGGCCGAACCAATAATTTCAATTGGACCGACGATCGCACTTCCGACCCGCCGGCCCGACCGAACCCGTTACCGCTTCGAGAACTGGGTGCCGCGGCGGGCTCCGCGGAGGCCGTACTTCTTCCGCTCCTTCATCCGTGCGTCCCGCGTCAGGAAGCCGGAGTCGCGGATTTTCTTGACCATCCCGATGTTCGGGTCGGCCGGCTCGGCCGGGGCCGCCGGCGGGATGATCATCCCGTCCGGGCCGAGGACCGGCTTGGGCGGGGGCGGGGGCGGCGGGGCCTTGGCCAGCTCCCGGGCCCGCTTCTCGTCCCGGTAGGCCTTGATCACCGTCGTCCGGTGGAACACGTACCGCTTCTGGTCCTCGGCCGGGGAAAACATCGTCTTCAGGGCCCGGGCGAGGCCCTGGCAGACGGCCCCGGCCTGGCCGGTCGTCCCGCCCCCGTGGGCCCGGACGAACACGTCCAGCCGGCCGACCTGGTCGGTCACCTTGAGCGGCCCGAGGACGGCCGCCCGGTCCTTCTCCTCGGCGAAGTAGTCGTCGAGCGGGCGGTCGTTGATCGTGACGGTGCCCTTGCCTTCGGTCACCCGGACGCGGGCCACCGCCGTCTTCCGCCGGCCGGTGGCGATGTAATACGTCCGCGGCTCCTTGGCCGGCTTCGCCTTCTTCTCCGTCTTCTCGGCCATGGTCGGTCCCTGGGGCGTCCGGTGGTGGGCGGCTAGCCGTTGAGCTTTAGCTCCTGCGGCTGCTGGGCCTGGTGCGGGTGCTGGTTGCCGGCGAAGATCTTGAGCTTGGTGAGCTGCTTGTAGGCCAGCGGGCCGCGGGGCATCATCCGCTTGACCGCCCGGCGGAGGATCTCCTCCGGCTTGCGGGCCAGCATCTCCTTGGCCGGGGTGATCTTCTGCCCGCCGGCGTAGTGGGAGTAGTCCTGGTAGGTCTTCTGGTCCCACTTCCGGCCGGTGAACTGGACCCTCTCGGCGTTGACCACGATGACGTAGTCGCCGGTGTCGCAGTGCGGGGTGTAGTCGGCCTTGTGCTTGCCCCGCAGGACGTTGGCGATCAGCACCGCCAGCCGGCCGACCACCTTGTCGGTGGCGTCGACCACGAACCACTTCTGCTGGACGGTCCCGGCGTTGGCCATGAACGTCGACATCGGCTGCCCCGCCCCGCTTCGTGCCCGGCAAATAGGAACCGCGGCCGCACGCGGCGGCCCGGAAGACTGTTCATGCTACGCCGGGTGCGGGGGGCGTCAAGCCCGAGCGGCGGAAAGGTTTTGCCCGCCCGGCCGAACTCGGGTATAGATGCAAGCTCCCCCCGCGGAGGCGACCCCATGACCGGCGACCCCGGCCCGTACGGCGGCATCCGACACCCCTACGGCCTCCCCATGGGGACCGTCCGGGGGTTCATGTCGCTGCTCATCTGCTCGTTCTTCTGGATTTACCTGCTGCTCCCGGACGGGGTCGGCGACAAGCCGGCCCAGACCGCCCCCCTGGCCCACTTCTTCCTGCTCACCCTCGTGTTCATGGCGTTCGCCTCGCACCCGATCCTCCACGACTCCACCAAGTCCGAGTTCCTCCCGTGGGTGCTCCGGTTCCTGTTCGTCGGCGGCAGCCTGGCGGTGGTCATCTACGTCGGGATCAACAACCCGAACCGGCTGCTGGCCCGGCTGACCCCGGACCCGGCCGACATCTACCAGTGGCCGGTGCTGCTGGCCACCCTGGCCGGCGGGTTCGCGCTCGGGGTGTTCCTCCGGTTCGCCTTCCGCCGGACGGCCAGCGAGTTGTTCCAGACGCTCCGCGGCTGGATCGGGGTGATCGCCATGCTGCTGTTGGTGGCCGAGACGATCTTCCAGTTCCTGATCCGGCCGGGCCTCGGGCCGGTCGACCCGGAAGCGCTGAAGGTCTGGGAGGGGACGGTGATCGCCTTCGTGGCCGCCTACTTCGGCACCCGGGCCTAGAGATAAGAAGACTGGCCCGCTGATGACGCAGACCCCGGCGCAGATGAAGCCGAGATCAGAACGAATTCATTGTTCTGATCAGGATTTTATCTGCGCCGGGGTCTGCGTCATCAGCGGGCCAGTCTTCTTGGCCGGCGCGTGCGTGAGGAGCCAGGCCGTCGGGGCGATAACCAGGAGCGTCCCCAGCAGGGTGACGGCGTTCACCTCCCGGCCCCACAGCCAGGCGTCGAAGGCCAGGGCCATGACGATCTGGGTCAACCCGACGACCGAGACCCGGGCCGGCACCCCGGCCCCGAACGCCAGGGTCAGGAAGAGCTGGCCGACGGTCGCCGTGACCGCCATCCCGGCCATCTTGAGGGCGACCCCGGCGGTCAGCAGCCCGGCCGGGTCGTGGGTCCGCGGCCCGACCAGGAAGGCCAGTCCGCACACCACCGTGGCCACCGCCGAGAAGTGGACCACGATCGCCCGCGGGTCGACCCCCTTGAGCGAGTGCAGCCCGAGCATGGCCACCGCCGTCATCACCGCCGCCCCGAGGGCCGAATACACCCCGGCGTTCCCGGCCTCCAGGTGCGGCTGCTCGACCAGCGCCACCCCGGCCACCCCGGTCAGGATGGCCAGCACCATCCGCCGGTCCGGCGGGGCCCCGGTCAGCGGCCAGGACAGCACCGCCACCCAGATCGGGAAGGTGTTGGTCAGGGTCAGCACGTCGGCGGCCGGCAGCCGGCCGAAGGCGTAGAAGGTGAACACCATGCTGCAACTGCCGGCCAGGCTGCGGACCCACAGCCGCCACGGCCGCAGGAGCACCAGCCTCGCCCGGGCCACGACGGCGATCACCCCGGCCAGGACGGCCACCAGCCCGGCCCGGGCCACCGCCACCGCCTGCCAGTCGCACTCCCGGGTCAGGACGTGGGCGAACTCGGCCATCACGGTGAACGACAGGCTGCCGCAGAGCATCCACAGGTACGGGCGGGTCGGCGGGTGGTGCATCGGGAATACGAACCGGGGTCGGGGATCGGGTGTCCGTGGCTTTCGTAGGGTGTGTCGAGCGGTCCGTCCGCGGACCGCGACGACGCACCACCCGACGCCGGTGCGTCATCGTCTCGCCGGGGGCGAGCCTCGACACACCCGACCGGGTTCGCTGAGGGGGCTGCCGTGTATCCGTCCGGGACGTGGGAAGGGCATTGGTATCAGGGGGCGTTCGGCCGCCAGTCGATGACCGGGTTCCGGCTCCGGTTCGCCGGCGGCCGGGTCACCGGCGGCGGCCGGGACGTGGTCGGCCGATTCACCGTCGGCGGCGAGTACGACGAGGCGACCGGCCGGGTCACGCTCGTCAAGCAGTACCTCGGCCGGCACCAGGTCTTGTACGTCGGCCGGCCGGACGGCGAGGGGTGCATCCAGGGGACGTGGAGCATCGGCCCGGAGTGGACCGGGCCGTTCGCCATCCGGCCCGTCGTCGCCCCGCCGTCCGCCCGACACGGGGGGTCAAACCCCTACCCGAGGTGGCGTTAATCCAACTGCCGCGGGAACCGCTCCTGCCGCTCGGGCAGGACCGGCGGGCGGCGGCCGCCGGCCAGCCGCGGCGGGGCCGGCGGGACCAGCCGCACCTCCGTCCCGTTCCCGTCGAAGCACCGGACCGTCAGGGTGTCGGGCGACACCCCCGGCTGGCCGCCGATTACCACCTCCATCCGGGCCCGGTCCTCCAGGGCGGCGACCTCCCGCCGCTTGCGGTTGAGCAGGTGGTGGGCCACGTCCGGGTGGACCGTCACCTGGACCGTCTGGACGGCCGGGGTCCGGTGGGCCGCCAGTTGCAACACCCGCATCACCTCGATCGACAGGCTCTCGCTCGTCTTGACGAACCCGGTCCCCCGGCAGTGCGGGCAGTCGGCGAAGATGCTCCGCTTCAGGCTCGGGCGGATCCGCTGCCGGGTCATCT
>JAIEQN010001096.1 GCA_019747685.1 Gemmataceae bacterium | reverse complement strand
TGGTCAGGTCGCTCGGGTAGGGCTTGCGTGCCATCCCGACAGGCTATGACCTACCCCCTTTTGGAACAGTCTCTGAGTGGTAGCCCGCCGGCGGTGCGCGGCGGGGCCACGGGCTCGGAAGGTCCGGGCACGGGGACACGTTCGCCCGGCGGCTCGGGTGCGGTCGCCCGGACGTCCCTCGGGGGATCGAACGGCTAGGTGCGCACGGCGCTTCGCTGCGGGAGTGGTCCGCCGGGGAACAGGGTCGTCACGGGTCGCTGCCCGAAGGCCGCGCCCGAGACGCGCGTGGACGCGCGAACCCGTGCCCGCGGAACTCGGGAGGTGTGGTCTAAATGGTGAGGTGACGGAGCGTGATGACCAGATCCGTCGGCGGCGGATGCCCGCGACAGTGCCCGGCGAACCGCCCGCGGACCGGCGACGGCAGAAGGGCGAGATCGGCCTGTTGGAGCGGAATCGAGAGCCCGTCTGTCGGGTGCGGGATGACCTTCGCGCCGACGAGGAAGACGCCGGGCGGCTCGGCCTCGACCGGGGTCAGGTGACAGCACCCGCCACTGAGCTGACTCTCTTGCGTGGGTGCGTGTGGGCTCGGCTGGCGCTGCGTCTTGTGCTTGCAACAACTCGACGCCGCCGGCCCGGCAGAGGACTGCCCCCCGACCCGGCAGCAGCATTTCCCACCCTGGGCGGACGGGCAGCAGGAGCCGCCGCAGCAACAGCCGGTGTCCGGGGAAGAGCGGCCCGAGCAGAAGGCCTTGCGGTGACCGTCCGGGCAGACGCAGTCGAAGTGGGGCACGCCGGACAGCGGCATGACGACCGCCATCAGGAGGGCGACCGCGGCTCGCGTCATACTCTGCCCCGGGATCATCATGTACCCAATGCTACCGCGGATACCCACACCGTCAAGAGCCGACGCGGCCGGGAAAGGACAAAGTGGAGTCGCTTGCCCTGCGCCTGCCGCGCAAGCCGCCTCGCTCGCTTCAACTGCCGCAGCTCCCGCAACCCCCGCTGTCGCGCGGCCCGTCGTCCCGGCGGGGAACGTCGCGGCAGCCCGTGACCACCAGTGCCCCGATCCCGACCAGCACGCACACCCAGAACGACCACCCGCGTAACATCCGTGCCGACATGGCTACTCCTCCGTCGCCAACGATCAGGTCGCGCCGATCGGAAGGATTATCGGGTCGCCCCGAGTAGGAAGTGCAGTGATACCGCCGGCGATCGGGCACGTCAACGAAAGTCGCAGCGGGCGTGAACACCCAAACACGCTGCATCTCTGCTGAGGTTCGTCCAGAAAGTGATTTCCGCCACCGCGCCCGCGTCGGGAACTCAAATGTCCCAAAATCTCTCTTGACCTCGTAGCATACTACGGGGTTTAGAACCTCACGAGAGGGCCGCGCCGTGAAGACGATGACGGTCGGGCAGGTGGCCCGGCTCGCCGGGGTCGGCGTCGAGACGGTCCGGTTCTATGAGAAGAACGGCCTGCTAGAAGAACCGGCCCGGCGGGCGTCCGGCTAACGGGTGTACGACGACCAGACGGTCCGTCGCCTCCGGTTCATCCAGCGGGCGAAGGACATCGGGTTCACCCTCACCGAGATCAAGGAGTTGTTGTCGCTCCGGGCCAGTTCGGATCGGCCCTGCGACGACGTGCGGGGGCGGGCCGAGGCCAAGGTCGCCGAGATCGAGGGGAAGGTCGCCCTGCTCCTCCGCATGAAGGAGGTTCTCGGGCGGCTGGCCTCGTCCTGCGGCGAGCAGGGTGGGAGTAGCCGGTGTCCGATCCTCGAAGCCCTCGACGGCCACGAGCACGCAAGTCGAAGGAGTGAAGACGATGACCACGATGGCGGCGACGGTCCTGTGCCCGAGCAGCGGAACCAAGGGCAAGAAGGTCGGGGCGGGGACGCTGCACGCCCTCGTCAAAGACGAGTTCCGGCAGGAGATCGCCGCCGACGCTGACTACTACTTCTGTGACGCCAAGGGGTGCGACGTGGTGTACTTCACCACGGACGGCAGGACGATCACGAAGTCCCAACTGAAGGTCGTAGTCGGGGTCAAGGAGGCGACCGGCGACCGTCCCCTCTGCTACTGCTTCGGCCACTCGGTCGCCAGCATCAAGACCGAACTTCTCACCCTCGGCAAGACCACCGCCCTCGACGATATCCGCACCAAGATGGCCGACCCCGGCTGCTCCTGCCCGACCACGAACCCGTCCGGGGCGTGCTGCCTCGGCACCGTCAAGGCCGGGGTCGAGACGGCGAAGCAGGAGGTCGCCTCGAAGGCCGGGGGCCGGGGCGAGGCGTTCGCCAGGGTCGGGGCGGTGCTGTCGGCGGTCGTGTCCTCCAGCTGCTGCTGGCTCCCGCTGCTCCTGCTGGCCTTCGGCGTGTCCGGGGCGGGGATCGCCGGGGCGTTGGAGGCGTACCGGCCGGTGTTCATCGGCCTGACCGTGGTGTTCCTCGCGGCGGCCTTCTACTTCGCCTACCGGCCCCGCAGGGCGGCATCCACTTCCGCCGACTGCTGCGCTGCCCCGACCGCCAAGAGCCGGTTCAGCATGATGAAGTTGAACAAGGTCGTCCTGTGGGTCGTCACGGCCTTGGCTGTCGCCTTTCTGTTCTTCCCACAGTACATGAAGTTCTTCCTGACCGGGGGAGGGACCGAGGAACCGGCTGCGAACAACCCGCTGGTCAGGACCACCACCTTCTCGGTGGAGGGGATGTCCTGCGAGGGGTGTGCGGCACTGGTCGAGAAGGCCGTCAGGGACGTTCCCGGCGTCCTGAGCGTCAAGGTGGACTACGACACCAAGCGGACGGTCGTCACCTCGGAGGCGTGCTGCCCGGCCCCGGCCGAGGCGGTCGTCCAAGCCCTCCAGAAGACGGGGTATCGTGCAGCCGTGATCGAGTCAGACCCGCCCACCAACACCACCAAGACCGGCGGCACCCCGCCGGGGGACTGCTGCGAGCCGCCCGCCGGGGCGAAGGCCAAGGCCGACCCCAAGCCGATCGACCCGGAGCGGCAGATCGTGCTCGCCATCGACGGGTTCACCTGACCCGCCGTCCGGAGCCTCGGCTGCGGCCACCGGATCGCTCCCGTGCTGGAGCGGCTCGACAAGATCGACGGCGTGGAGGCGAGTGCGGCCAACCACACCGGTACGATGTTTCGCATCACGGTCAAGGCCGGGGCCGAGCGGGAGAAGGTGGCGGAAGCCGTCCAGAAGGACTTGGCGGCGGACAACCGGAACCCCACCCGGATCACGGGCGACGGGCTGGCGAAGGCGTTGAAGGACGAGGAGTGGCGGGACATCACCCGGATCGGCCAGTTGTCGGCCGCCGAGTTCCGCAAGCTCAACCTCGACCGGGTGAGGGCGTTCGCCGAGGGCGAGAAGCTGGACAAGGACGTGGCCGACAAACTGCTCAAGTTGGCCGAGACGGAGTGGGACCGGCTCGTGAAGGAAGCGGACACCAAGGGCGGTGTCCGGCCGCCCCACCGGACCGACTGGCGGGGCCGGTGCGGGGAGTTCGCCAAGGTGCTGGTCGAGAAGTCGAAGGGATTGCTCACCGAGGACCAGCGGGACCGGCTCGGCAAGAGCCTGACGAACCTCTCCGGCAAACTGCCGAGCGCGGACAAGAAATAGAGGGCGGGTAACACCGGGTGGTGTCGGGCGCTTCAGCGCCGGCTCGTGGACCGGAAAGGAAGCCCACATCATGAACCACTTCGACCTCCTCATTCTCGGGTCCGGCTCGACGGCGTTCGCCGCCGCCCTGACCGCACAGGAGTTGGGCAAAACGGCGGTGATGACCGAGGAGCGGGTCGTCGGCGGCACCTGCGTCAACCGGGGGTGCCTGCCGTCGAAGAACCTGATCGAGGCGGCCAAGCTCCTGCACGACGCCCGCAACCCCCGCTACCCCGGCCTCACGCCCGGCCCGGCGGACGTGGACTTCGCCGCCCTCGTCGCCCAGAAGGATGAGGTCGTCCACGGCTACCGGAATGAAGAAGTACGAGAGCCTTGTCGGCGGGCGTGTCTCCATCGAGAAGGGCCACGTCGAGTTCGTGGACCCACACACGGTCGAGGTCGGCGGGAAGCGGCTGACCGGCGGGACGGTGCTGATCGCCACCGGCTCCCGCTCGGTCCTCCCGGACATCGAGGGGCTGGACCGGGTGCCGCATCTGACAAGCGACCTGCTGACCGCCGACGAGTCGATGGAGTTGCGGGAACTCCCCGGTCCCTGCTGGTCGTGGGCGGGGGCTACATCGCCCTCGAACTCGGCCTGATGTTCGCCCGGTTCGGGTCCGACGTGACCGTTCTGGAGCGGAGCGAGCAGCTACTCGCCCACGGCTACGAGCCGGAGGTCGGGCGGGCCGTCGGGCAGGTCTTCGCCGACGAGGGCGTCCGGGTCGTCACGAGGGTGTCCGTCCGCTCGGTCCGAAAGGAGGGCAACGAGGTCGTGGCGACCGCCCCGGTCGGCGGGACGCAGCGGGAGTACCGGGCCGAGAAGTTGCTGGTCGCCACCGGCAGACGCCCCAACACAGACCACATCGCCATCGACCGGGCGGGGGTGGCGGTCAGTGACCGGGGCGAGGTCGAAGTGGACGAGTACCTCCGCACCAGCGTCCCGCACGTCTTCGCGGCGGGCGACGTGATCGGGGGACGGACGGGGAGCCAGATGGCGACCCCGGTCGGGAGTCAGGACGGGGGCATCGCCGCTCGCAATGCCCTCTCGGGCGGGGAACTGCGGGCCGTCGATCACCGGGTCATCCCGAGGGTGATCTTCACCGACCCGCAGGTCGCCGTCGTCGGCATCACGGAGGAGCAGGCCGTCGCCGCCGGTCACCCCTGCTGGTGCAACACCGTGCCGATGTCGCTCGTGCCGAGGGCCGGGGCCATCCGGGACACGAGGGGCCTCGTCAAGATGGTGGCCGACGCCGAGACGAACGAAGTCCTCGGCGTGTCGATGGTCGGCCCGAGCGCCGGGGAGGTGATCCACGAGGCGGCGATGGGGATGCGGTTCCGCGCCGGGCTGCACGACTTCATCGACCTGCTGCACGTCTTCCCGACGATGGCCGAGGCGCTGAAGATCGTCGCCACCTCGCGGTTCAAGGACCCGGCCAAGCTCTCCTGCTGTGCCGAATGACCGGTGAACGGCTACACCGCGATGGCTCGTGGCCGGATACGCGAGGTCCTGAGCCTTGGAAAGGGCTGTCGGGTCAGCCTCCCGGCAGTCACTGGGCCCGTCGCCTCCCGCGGTCGGAAGATGCGGCCGTGGCCGAAGAGGGACGCCGTCCGTCGTCCGACGCGGCCAGGAGCGCGAGGCCGGCGAGGCCGAGCCCGGCCAAGGCGAGCCAGCCGCGGTTCCTGGTCACCCACCACTGCTCGCTGGTGTCGTGCGCCCGGTCGCTGAACCGGCCGCGGGCACCCCAGTCTCCGGGGAGCGGCTCGTACAGGTTGTTCGGCCGGCCCGGGTCCTCCGGCTCGCCCGTCATCTGCGACTCGTACCCCGTCTTGGCCAGGTACCAGTCCCCGAGCCCCGGCAGGACGGCGTTGCCCATGAGGACGACGTCGGTGATCAGGCCCAGGTTCCACTCCCGGCGGTAGTGGTGCGCCGCGTAATGGATCGCCCGGGCGGCCACCTCCGGCTGGTAGATCGGCGGCACCGGCTGGGCCTTCCGCGGCATCCGCGACTTCGACCACGAGTGCTGCGGGGTGTTGGTCGCCGGCAGGTGGACCATCGTCACCTTGACGTCGCTCTTGTCGTGGATCAGCTCGCACCGGAGCGACTCGGTGAACCCCTGGACGGCGTGCTTGCAGGCGCAGTAGGCGGATTGGAGCGGGATGCCGCGGTAGGCCAGGGCCGACCCGACCTGCACGATCGTCCCCCGGTCCCGGGGCAGCATCCGCCGCAGGGCGGCGAGCGTCCCGTGGACGAACCCGAGGTACGTCACCTCCGTCACGCGGCGGAACTCCTCGGCCTCCATCTCCCTGACCGGAGAGAACACCGAGACCATCGCGTTGTTGACCCAGATGTCGATGGGGCCGAACTCCGCTTCGACGGCCTGGGCCGCGCGCTCCACGGCCTTGGCGTCCGACACGTCGGTGGGCAGGACCAGCGCCCGGCCGCCGGCCGCCTCGACCTCCCGGCGCGCCCCTTCCAGGCCGTCGCGCCCGCGGGCCAGTAGGCCAAGGGAAGCCCCGTGTTTTGCGAACTCCCGGACGACCGCCCGGCCGACACCGGCCGACGCGCCCGTCACCACCACCACTTCGGGCCGGGTTGTTCCGTTCACTGAAGGTTCCTCCTTTCGAGCCTGTACTTGCCTCAATTTGCCCCTTCCCGGTTCACATTCACAGCCAGCCTTTGGTAAATCCCGCGCGGCGCAGTCCCGTCACGAGGTAGGGGCAGCGCCGCATCAGCGCCCAGAGTAGGCCCGAGCGGCAGTTCTCGAACATCAGAACGATCGGCCCCAGGTTGATGCCGTAATGGTACGCGGAGGTCCAGCCGGGCTTGCCGCGGGACTCGTCGGAGAAGGTCAGGTTGAAGCTGCACTTGAAGCAGTATTTGCCCGTGACCTCCGGGTAGACCTCCTTGAAATGCCGGACCGTCGGCAACACGATGTCCGGCGCGAACGGCAGCGAAACGACCACAGCCCAGGGGGCGACCGTGCCGTCGTCGGGGCCATAGGGCACGCCGCGCGCCACGTAATCGAAGAAGCGGCGCTCGACCCCGCCGATTCGGCGCGTGATCCACCCAGGGCCGTCGCTCGCCGTTAGCCCCCAAAAATGCGGGCCGTAGCCCTCGAATCCGAGCGGGTTGCGGATCGCGTAGCGTTGTTGCACATGCGTCGCACGCCGACTGTTCTCGAAGTAGTCGATGCCCCTGTCCCGCATGAAGGCGTCCTGGATGCCGCGAAAGTCGATCCACAGGTGGGAGAACTGATGGACGAAGAGGGAACCGGCATACAGGAATTCGTGGCCGTCGATCTCCTTCCACCGGTAGGTCGAACACCACGCCGCGTAGCTTTCCTCGGGTAGCGGGTACGTCGGCGAACCGAGGCCCAGCACGTAGAGGAGCAGGGCCTCGTCGTAGCCTTCCCAGCGGTACCCCAAAAAGCCGCTCTCCGGCCTCCACCCGTGGGTGACGGTCGCCCCGCCGTTCTGGGCCCACCGCCAGTCGGCCCGGCGGTAGAGGGCGTCGGCAAGGGTGCGAATCTCCTGCTCCTCGCCCGCATCGTGGTCGAATTACGCCGCCGCCACGAGTGCCCCCGCGAGCAGAAAGGCGCTATCAACGGTGGACAGCTCGCAGCCCCCGACACGCCGTCCGGTCTTCATGTCGAGGAAGTGATAGTAGAAGCCTTTGTAGCCGGTGGCGTCCGGTTGCGGCCCCTGGGGGCTGTCCCGGAAAAACCGCAAGGTGGCAAGCGTCCGCTCCGCCGCCTCGGCCCGCGTAATCCACCCGCGTTCGACGCCGGCCGGGTAAGCCGCCAGTGCGAACCCAACGGCCGCGGTGCTGGCCGGCGCCTCCCCTGCCCAAGGGGGTTCGCTGGCCGGCACTTTATCGGCAACCAGCCCGTTGGCGGCGTTGCTCTCCTTCAGGAAGTAGCCGAAGGCGTCGCGCTGGAGCCCGTCCAACGTCTCAGGACTCATCGTTAGCTGATTCATCTGCCGTTCTCTCGCTCGGCTCGCTGGTCTTGACCCAACATCTGAGCACCTCGGCGACGCTCCAGGCCTGGGCGATGGTGCCGCGGGGCGTGAACGGCTCCTCGGCGTCGAGGATCTCGCTGATCGTGCCGAGGGCCGCCTCTCCCAGATGGGGCACGAACCCTTCCAGGAAACGCCGGGCGCCGGCGCGGGCATCCGGATGCACCTTGAGCCACGCATCGATAAAGGGGCCGATGAGCCACGGCCACACCGTCCCCTGGTGGTAGGCGGCGTCGCGGGCGCGCTGGTCGCCGAAATAGTGCGACTTGTAATCGGGATGACCCGGGGCCAGCGACCGAAGCCCGACAGGGGTGAGCAGGCGGTCGCGCACGACCGCGAGGACCGGCTCCCATCGCGCCTGGTCCAGAACCGAATGGCGCAGCGAGATGGCGAGCACCTGGTTCGGACGGCAGGCGGAGTCGTCGCCGTCCTCCCCGTCCACGACGTCGTAGAGGTACCCGCCCTCCGCGCACCAGAAGCGCTCGTTGAAGGACCGGCGCACCCCCTCGGCGCGCTCGGCCAGCGGCCGCGCCGCTTCCCCGCCCTGTTCCTCCCGGACCCACTCTTCTAGCAGGCGCAGGGCGTTGTACCAGAGGGCGTTGATCTCCACCGCCTTGCCCCGCCGCGGGGTCACCACCCAGTCCCCGACCTTCGCGTCCATCCACGTCAGCGGGTAACCCTCCGCGCCCTGGCGCAGCAGGCCGTCGGCCGGGTCCACCGCGATCCCGAACCGGGTGCCTTTGAGGTGGTGGTCGATGATGTCCTTCAGCTTCGGGAGCAACTGCCGGAGGGTGGCGCGGTCGCCGGTGTAGTCGAGGTAGCGGCGGACCGCGTGGAAGAGCCAGAGGGTTGCGTCGGCGGTGTTGTACTCGCCCCCTTTCGCGCCTTCGGGGAACAGGTTCGGAATCAGCCCGTCGCGCCTGTGCTCCGCGAACATGAGCAGGCATAGCCGCGCCTCGTCGTGCCGGCCGGTGCACAGCCCCAGCCCGTCCAGGCTGATCATGGTGTCGCGGCCCCAGTCGGTGAACCAGTGGTAGCCGGCGATCACGGTACACGCCTCCTTGCCCGCCGCCCGGGCCTCCGCCACGTCCCCGGGTCGGGCGACGGGGGCGATGGGGAACTGGTCGGCGGCCAGGACCAGTTCCGCAGCGATCCCCGTTCGCGCCTGGGGGTGAGCAACGTGGAGAAGCCTCCTGCGGCGCTCGCGCTCGCCCTCCAGTGCCTGGCTGGGCCCCAGAGCGATTACCTTCTCCCAGGGTTCGGCCGAGCCGATCAAGGTGAAGTCCTGATCCACGGGCAGACTGACCTCGAAATGGCCGGGGCTCCAGAGCCCGCCCCGGGCCTCGTAGCCCCGGCGCTCCTCGACCGGGTAGACCACGTCGGGGATCGTTCGGGGGTCGGCCGTGAAAGTAGCTGGCCCGCCGTCGGTCCGGAGCCGGAGCGGCGGCGGCTCGGAACCGGCCGACAGCCCCGAGCCGCCGACCCATCCTTTGAACTTGGACAGCAGGGACCGCCACGGCGGCAGGGCAGCGCCGGCCGACAGCTCGTAGCCGCCTTCCACGGCGTCCCACCCGTAGGGCTCCGCCGGCAGGTCGGTGAGCGGCTCGTCGTGCCCGCGGAAATGCACGGACGGGCGCAGCTGCAGGCGGACGGGGGCGGCCCCCGAGAGCAGGCGGTAGCTGATGGACACCGTGTTCTGCCGATGCGGCAGGAAGACGCGCCTCTCCAGGCTGACCCCCTTGAAGTCGTAGCGCCAGACCGGCAGGCCCATCTCCAGGCGGAATTCGGCCAGGTGTCCGGCGTGCGGCTGCATGGGCGCGCCGGGAAGCTCCTCGCCGCCGAAGCCGAACAGGCTCCCATCCGGTAGCCGCACCTGCTCGCTCAGGTGGTTGAACATCATCCGCCGGCCCAGGGGGTTGGGCAGCGCCGCGACCAGCAGGCCGTGGTAGCGGCGGGTGCAGACGCCGGCGACCGTGCCGGAGGCGTAACCGCCCAGGCCGTTGGTCACCAGCCACTCGCGGCTCAGGAGGGACTGAGTGCTTGGAGCACCGGTCTGGGCCCACGGGACCTTGCGAATCAGCTCGTCCATGGTCGCTCCCATCTGGATCAATCGGCGCTCACGACTTCGCCGCCGTCCGCGGTGAGCAAGGCCCGCAGGGTCGCGCCGCTGGTGCTCTCGCGCAGGAACCGGACGCTCCCGTCGCACATGACGACGTTCGCCCCGCCCGGGTGGAAGCTGAAGATCTCCTCGTTCGGCCCACAGTTCAGCACCGTCCACGGGCAACTCGGCGGCCCGCCGCGCGGCGTCGCGTTGTTGTTGATGAGCTGATCGACGTTGAACGCATTGTCCGGCTCGGCCCACGCTCAGAACCGCCGTCCGTTCGGGTTGAGCGTGTTGTTGGTCTTGGGGCTGAACGGCATGGCGTCGCTCCGCCCACCCATCTCGCAGATGGCGATCGTGTTGCTGGTGCCGTCGCTGATCTGGTGCGCCGCCCGCGGGAACGAGCCGTTGAGCGCGCACAGGAGCCGCGGCCCGGCCCACGCCGGGTTCGGGGCCGCGTAGTCCGGCGGGCTGATGGACATGTTCGGCGGGGTGTTGGCGTTGATCATCGCCGTCGCCGGGTTCGCGTAGTCGGTGTACGCGAACCCGGCGGAGTCCTGGTTGCCGCTGCGGTTGGACACCGACGGGCAGAGGAACGGCTTGATGACGGTGCGCGCGGCCTGTTGGTTGCCCGGATAGGCGGGGTCGTTGTAGGCGTAGTCGAGGTTCATCAGCTTGAACACGTTATCCTGCTCCATGTACGGCAAGAGCTTCGTGTGGAGCGCGTGCGAGACCTGACCAACAACCGGGGTGGGGGTCGCCTCGACGACGAACTTGTCCGTCCAGAACACGTTGGCGGTGCCGGCCGGGTTGCGGCCTTGGCCGCCGGTCGGGAACCGGCCGTGCGCGCTCTCGTAGTTGTGCAGTGCCAAACCGATCTGCTTGAGGTTGTTGCTGCAGGTGGTCCGGGCGGCGGCCTCGCGGACCTTCTGGACGGCGGGGAGCAGCAGCCCGACCAGGATGGCGATGATGGCGATCACCACCAAAAGCTCGATCAGCGTGAACCCCCGACGGCGAGCGCACCCGGGCATGGCAAGATCTCCCAGCGGGGTGTAACGGATGAGAAACCAGCGGCCCGGCGCCGGGGCGGTCGAGCGAGACGGCGGGCACCAGGTTCGGCCGCGGGGCCGGGTCGCCCCCTTGCCCGACCGGGCGGGGCGCCGCCGGGCTGCGTCTGACGAACGGCCGCACCCCGCCCGTCAGTCCCGGGGGCCGGCGGGTGACCGGCCGCACCCCTCCGGCGTGCGTGCCTTCGGTGCGCCGGCCGTCCCGGCGGGGCTCACCCGGGCAGTTTCCAGTGACCGCCGCCGAGCCGGAACCACCGGGAGCCGTAGCCGGGGATGTCGATCTCCCGCGTGCGACTGACGCGCTCCCCGTTCTTATCCCCGAACAACTCGACCAGGTACTCGCCCGCCCGCTCGTCGAGGTCCGCCCGTGCCGCCGCCGGCTTGTCCGCCAGGTTGTGCATGACCAGAACCGCGCCGTTCTCCCACTCGCAGCGGTGCGCGAATACGCTCGGCGGGGCTGATTTCAGTAACTTGTATTCCCCCTGACCGATCTCCGGGCACTGCTTGCGGACGTGGATCAAACGCGCCATCCAGTTCAGCAACGAGCCCGGATCGCGCTGCTGGGTGGCAACGTTAACCCGCTGGTATCCGTAGTCGCCGCCGGAGACGACCGGGCGGATCAGCTTCTCCGGGGGGGCCGTGGAGAACCCGCCGTTCTCCTCGGCGGACCACTGCATCGGGGTGCGGACGCTCAGGCGCTCCGGCCGGGACAGGTCCTCGCCCATGCCGATCTCGTCGCCGGAGCGCAGCATGGGCGTGCCGGGCAGGCTGAACAGGAGGCTGTAAGCCAGTTCGAGACGGCGCCGGTCGCCTTGCAGCATCGGGGCCAGGCGCCGGCGGATGCCCCGGCCGTAGGCCCGCATGCCCTCCTCGGGGGCGAAGGCCGCGTACACCTCCCGGCGCTCGCCGTCACTCAGCGCCCCCAGGTCCAACTCGTCGTGGTTGCGGAGGAAGTTGGCCCACTGGCCCCGCGCCGGATGCCCCGGCAGTTTCTCGAGGCACCGGACCAGTGGCTCCGCGTCCCCGCGGGCCAGGGCCAGGAACAGGTACTGGTTGCGCAGGAAGCTGAAGAGCATGTGGATTTGCAGCCCCGGGCCGAAGTAGTCGAGCACCTCGTCGGCCGGCACATTGGCCTCGGCGAGGAAGATGGCGTCGCCGCGCCGCCAGGAGAGGAACTCCCGGAACTCCGCGAGGTTTTCGTAAACGTCCGGGCACTTCACGGCGCGCGGCATCGGCTTGCCGCAGAGGAACGGGGCGGCGTCGAGGCGGAAGCCGGAGAGGCCCAGATCCAGCCAGAAGCCCATGACCTTGCAGACCTCTTCGCGCACGGCCGGGTTGGCGATGTTCAGGTCCGGCTGGTGGTCGTAGAACTGGTGGTAGTAGTAGGCTTCGGCACTCTCGTCGTAGGTCCAGACACTGTCCTGCGCGGGCGGAAAGGTGATCCCGCTTTTCGTGTCCCGGGGCTTGTCCTTCGACCAGATGTAGTAGTCGCGGTAGGGCGAGTGCCCGCCCTTACGGGCCTCCCGGAACCACGGGTGCTGGTCGGACGTGTGGTTGACGACCAGGTCGGCGATGACCCGCATGCCGCGCTCGCGGGCGTGGTGCATGAATTCGGCGAAGTCGCCGAGCGTGCCGAGGCGGGGATCGACGCCGTAGTAGTCGGCGACGTCGTAACCGTCGTCCTTGTTCGGGGAGGGGTAGAACGGCTGGAGCCAGAGGCACGTGACGCCGAGGCCGGCGAGGTACGGGAGGCGCTGCAACAGGCCCCGGAAGTCGCCGACGCCGTCGCCGTTGCCGTCCTGGTACGTCTTGACGTCCAACTCATAGAGGACGGCGTCCTTGTACCAAAGGTCGGTCATGACTGACCTCCGTGAAGCGGGTGGCCACCGATCCCGTGCCGCAGCAGTTCACCGGGCGATGAGCTTGCCGCGGTACATGTTCATCCCGCAGGTGAACTCGTACTCGCCCGGCCGCTCGGGGGTCACCTCGACGGTGACCGGCTGGTTCTCAGGCAGGTACGCCCGCTTCCCTAGCCCGGGGATGACGACCTCCTCCCCGCATGTGGACGGCTCGCGGCGGGTGAACCGCAACACGACCGGCTTCCCCGCCTCGACCACGATCGACGCCGGCTCGTACCCGCCCCGGACGGTCACCTCCACCTCCTGGACCCCGCCCGCCGCGGTCCGAGCCACGGCTTGGCCGGGCGTCCAGAGCCAGAAGTACCAGACGATCCCGGCAACGACGCAGAGCCCGACGATCGTTACGACGACCTGTGTGGTGGTCACGGCCGTTCCCCCCGCGCGAGTTTCGGCTCGAAGAAGCGCAGCCGGTTGGCGTTCGTCACGACGGTGAGGCTCGACGCGGCCATCGCCCCGCCGGCGATGATCGGGTGCAGCAGGATGCCGAGCACCGGGTAGAGCGCCCCGGCCGCGATCGGGATGCCGAGGGTGTTGTAGACGAACGCCCCGAACAGGTTCTGCCGGATGTTCCGCAGGGTCGCCTGGGAGACCTCGATCGCGTAGACGACTCCCCGCAGGCTGCCGCCCACCAGGGTGACCCCGGCCGCCTCGATGGCCACGTCCGTCCCGGTACTCACGGCGAACCCGACGTCGGCCTGGGCCAGCGCCGGGGCGTCGTTGATCCCGTCCCCGACCATCCCCACCAGCCGGGCACCCCGCCCGCCGCGCGCCCGGCCGGGCCGGCCCTCGGCCTGTAGCCGCTCGACGTGGCGGACCTTCTCCCCCGGCAGCACGTCGGCGAAGACCCGGTCGATCCCGACCTGCCGGGCGACGGCCCGGGCCGTCCGCTCGTTGTCCCCGGTGATCATCACGACCTCGACTCCCATCGCCTTCAGGGCCCGCACGGCAGCGGCCGAGTCCTCCTTGACCGTGTCGGCCACGCCCAGCACTCCGGCGGGCCGGCCGTCCACCGCGACGAGGAGCGGCGTCTTCCCCTCGTCGGCGAGCCGGGCGGCAGATGCCTCCAGCTCGGTCGGCGGTACGCCGCCGCGCCGCATCAGCTTGGCGTTGCCGACCAGCACCGGGCGGCCGCCCACCATCGCCTCGACCCCGTGCCCGGGAACGGCCTCGAAGGTCTCCGGGTCCGGGGCGTCGAGGTCACGGTCGCGCGCCCCGTTCACCACCGCCTGGGCCAGCGGGTGCTCGCTCCGCCGGTCCGCGGCGGCGGCCAAGCGGAGCAACTCGCCGGCGTCGAAGCCGGTGAGCGGCAGGACGTCGGTGAGTTCGGGCCGACCCTTGGTGACCGTGCCGGTCTTGTCCAGCACGACGACAGCCAGCCGGGACGCCGTCTCCAGGGCCTCTCCGTCGCGGATCAGGACCCCGTGCTCGGCCGCCTTGCCGACCCCGACCATGAGGCTGATCGGGGTGGCCAGCCCCAGCGCACACGGGCAGGCGATGACGAGGACGGTCACCGCCGTCGCCACCGCGTAGCTCAGCCGCGGCTCCGGCCCGAAGTCGAACCACGCGAGGAACGTCAGGACGGCGACGATCATCACCGCCGGGACGAAGTACGAGGCGACGGCGTCCACCAGCCGGCCGATCGGCGGCTTGGTGCTCTGGGCCTGCCGGACCATCCGCACGACCTGGGCCAGCACGGTGTCCCGCCCGACCTTCGTGGCCCGGAAGGTGAACGCCCCGGTCCGGTTGACGCTCGCGCCGATCACCGGGTCCCCCGGCGCCTTGTCCGCCGGGACGGACTCGCCGGTCACGACCGACTCGTCCACCGCCGACCGGCCGTCGAGGACGACCCCGTCCACCGGGACCTTCTCGCCCGGGCGGACCAGCACGGTGTCGCCGACAGCCACCTCCTCGACCGGGACGTCCACCTCGGTGTCGCCGCGGACGACCCGGGCGGTCCTGGCCTGCACCTCGATCAGCTTGCGGATCGCGGCGCTCGACCGGCCCTTGGCCCGGAGTTCGAGTGCCTGCCCGAGGACGACCAGGGCGGTGACCACCACGGCCACGTCGAAGAACATCCGGCCGGCCCCGGCCGGGAGCAGGTCCGGGGCGAGGACCGCGACGGTGGAGTACAGCCAGGCCGCGCCGGTACCGAGGGCGATCAGGGTGTCCATGTTGGCGTTGTGGTTCCGCAGGGCGTTCCGGGCCCCCGCGAAGAAGTGCCCGCCCGACCAGGCGAGGACCGGCAGGCTGAGGACGGCCGCGGCCAGGCCGATCGCCCGGTGCCACGGCATCGCGGCCTCACGGAGCGCCGGGACCAGTTCGATCAGCATGGTGGTCAGGACCGGTACGCCGACGGCGGCGGCGAACCAGAACTTCGCCATGAGCCGCCGGTACTCCCGCTCCCGGCCCCGCTCCTGCTCGTCGACGTCGTCGGGCCGGCCGGGCCGGGCCAAGTGGTACCCGGCGCCGTCGCCGGCCGCCTTGAGGTCGGCGAACTGTACCTTGTCGGCCGCGTGCCGGACCCGGACCCGTCCGCCGGGTTCGACCCGGACGTCGGTGACGCCGGGGACGGCACCCAGGGCGCGTTCGAGCGCCTCGGTGCCCGCCAGGGGCGGGGTACCCTGGGCCTCCAGCACGCTTTCCGTGGTACCGGCGCAGGCCTCGCACGGAGGCGGGATACCGCCCGCCGTGCCGGTGCCTTCCGTTCGGGCATCAGTCGTCGTGTTCATACCCTCACCTGCCCGGGATCACCGTCCGGTACAGCCGAAGCTTTGAGGGATCGGGGAGATACTCCGGGTGACCCCTCACGGCCGCCCGTGATTCGGTCCCGGGTATCTGACGTCACCGGGCCCTATTCCTCCCGCCCCGGCGCCGGGCCCTTCATGCGGCCTCCCCGGCCCCTCCACGCCATGAGGATCATGGGGATGAGACAACAGGCGACCAGGGCAATGACCACGATCCAGAGTAGTGCTTGACTGTCCATACCCGCCCCTCCTCCCCCTGCGGTGAAAACGACGTGCCGGCGGCGCGAGCCCCGGCCCGTCTACTCCGCCCCCGTGGTGTTGGTCGGTGTCGCTGTGGTCTCTGCGAAGTTCCGTACCCCCTCGCGCCGGCGACCACGACGCCGGGCGCGAGCCGACGCCCCTGCCCGCTAACCCCGGCCGACCGCCGAGGCGGCCTCTGTCGGCCGGGAGACCTCCTGGACGACCCCGTGCGTCTGCTCCTCGCCGGCGTGCCGGGCGACGTCCGCCTGGGCCACCATGCCGCAGCAGCGGCCGCGGTCGTCCACCACCACGGCCCGCCGGATCCGGTTCTCCTCCAGCGCCCGGCAACAGTCCTCGACGCTGGCCTCCGGGGCGACGGTCACGCAGGGGGTGGACATGCAGTCCCCGGCCGTCTTCTGCCGCGGGTCCTGGTCCGCGGCCACCACCCGGCAGGCGATGTCGCGGTCGGTCACCGTGCCGACCGGCTTGAGGGTCTGCCGGTCCTCGACCACGGGGACGCACCCGCAGTCGTGCTCGACCATCTGCCGGGCCACCTCCGGCAGGGGCGTGTCCCGCGTGCACACGGCCGGGTCCTTCGTCATGATGTCTCTCACCGTCTTCATCGCCCTCTCCTCCCCGGGATGAACCGGGCCGGGCCCGCCCC